>PGXI01000010.1 GCA_002839125.1 Tenericutes bacterium HGW-Tenericutes-5 | reverse complement strand
TAATATGATGTTAAATGCGGCATCATAACAGCAACTATATGTGATTTTTTTTGAAACAATGATCTAGCAAGTTCGTTTGGAACGTAGTTCAGTTCTTCGATAGCTTGTAAAACTAGTTGTTTAGTTTCTTCGTTAACATACCCTTTTTGGTTGATAACTCTTGAAACAGTCGCAACACTGACATGAGCTTTTTTCGCTACATCTTTAATCGTTGCCATTAAATCACATCCTTTATATTTAGATTATACCTACTTTTTTGTTAATTTTAAAGGCTTTTGTTTAAAAATGTGTAACTTGTTACATATATAAATAGATTAATATATCATTTGAGTCAACATTCCTTAATATTAGGCTATAATTGGACTTTTATGGTAAAATGTAGTAAAATGTTCAGTTGGAGGTTTACTATGAAAAATACAAGTATAAAGTTAAGAAATTTGGTAATTTACCAAATCTATGTTAGAAATTTTAGTGAAGAAGGAAAATTTCAAAATGTAATTGATGATTTAGACAGAATAAAATCTTTAGGAGTTGATTATATATATTTACTACCAATTCATCCAATTGGCGAAAAGAATAAGAAAGGAAGTTTAGGATGTCCTTATTCTATCCAAGATTATTCTAAAGTGAGAGATGAACTAGGAGGTTTATCAGAGTTTCAAAGATTAGTAGACGCTGTTCATGCCAAGAAGATGAAGATTATGATGGATATAGTCTTTAATCATACATCGAGAGACTCAGTTTTCCTTAAAGAACACCCAGAATGGTTCTTTAAGAATGAATCAAATGAGATCAGCAATCGTGTAGGCGATTGGTGGGATGTTTATGACTTAGACTATACAAGAGATAAAAATCTTTGGTTTGAATTATTAAATATTTTGGTTTTCTATGCCAGACTGGGAGTAGATGGGTATCGCTGTGATGTTGCTAGTATGGTTCCGATAGAGTTTTGGAAGTTAGCGACAAAGCAAGTTAAAAAAGTTAATCCAAAATTTATTTGGTTAAGCGAATCAGTTCACGGTGGGCATTGTAAGAATATGCGTGATCAAGGTTATAATTGTGCGTCAGAATCGGAAATGTATCAAGTCTTTGATATGGCTTATGATTACGACATTGAACCATATATGCAAGAATACTTAAATGGTTCAATAAGTTTAAAACCATATCTTGAGGGATTAAGAAGACAAGATGAAATATATCCTAAAAACTATGTTAAACTACATAACATTGAAAACCATGATATCGAAAGAATTGCTAAAAGAGTAAATAATGACATTGACAAGATTAAGAACTGGGTTTCCTTCATGTTTATGCAAAAGGGAGCCGCAATGCTTTATATGGGTACAGAATATGCTTCAGATATTTTACCTAGTCTTTTTGATAAAGAACTATTCAATAAAAATCAAGATTTAAGTTCTTTAATAACTAAACTTGCAAAATTAAAGAAAAGAAGAATATTCGCTGAAGGAATATATAATGTCTTTATTCCAAAAATTGATGGAGTGGCTTATCAAAAATTTTCTTCAAGCGATGAAGAGTATCATGGAATATTCAATTTAGCAAAAATCGACGGAGAAATTGATGTTGATATTCCTGATGGAAATTATCGAAATTACTTAACCGGAAAACAAGTTAAGGTAACGAACAAGAAAGTAAAATTAAAATTTGATCCAATTATCATTAAAGTAAAGAAATAAATTTTTATAAGATAAAGCAGAAACCGATAGTTTCTGTTTTATTAATTAAATGGTATAATTATTTAAAGAAGGATGTGTTATTTTGCAAGATGTTGTAAATGTAATTGGTGCTGGTTTAGCTGGTTCTGAAGCAGCATATCAATTAGCCAAAAGAAATATAAAAGTTAATCTATATGAAGTTAAGACTTTAAAGAAAAACTCAGCACAAAATATGGATTATTTTGCTGAGTTAGTTTGTTCTAATTCTTTAAGATCTGATGATATCAAGAATGCAGCTGGTTTGATGAAAGAAGAACTTAGAAGACTTGATTCTTTGTTAATAAAAGTTGCTGATAAATATAGAGTACCCGCTGGTAGTGCATGAGCAGTAGACCGAGAAGGTTTTTCAAAAGAAATCACCGAGATATTGAAAGCTAATCCAAATATTAATATAATTGAAGAAGAGATTGTTGAAATACCAAGTGGCTTTACGATATTAGCAACCGGACCTTTAACTACATCCGCTTTAACAGAAAAGATTAAAGAGTTTACTGGAGAAGACATGTTGTATTTTTATGATGCTATCGCTCCGATTATAGAGTTTGACTCAATAAATATGGATATCGCATATTTTAAGAGTAGATATGATAAAGGCGAAGCCGATTATATTAATTGTCCGATGAATCAGGAACAATATGATCTTTGGTATAATGAATTAATAAAGGCAGAAACGGCTAAAATAAAAGACTTTGAGCTTAAGGTTTTTGAAGGTTGTATGCCATTTGAAGAAATGGCAAAAAGAGGTTATCAAACTTTACTTTATGGACCAATGAAACCAGTAGGTTTAGAAAAAGAAGGCGAAAGAAGACCTTATGCTGTTGTTCAGTTAAGACAAGATAATCTAATTAAAACAATGTATAATATTGTTGGTTTTCAAACACATTTAACGTTTTCTGAACAAAAAAGACTCATTAGAATGATACCGGGACTAGAAAACGCTAATATCATTAGATATGGGATAATGCATCGGAATACCTTTGTAAATGCTCCAAGTACAATAAACAGTTTTTATCAAACTAAGAAAAGAAAAGATTTATTCATTGCTGGACAGATTAGCGGGGTTGAAGGTTATGTAGAGTCAATAGCTTCTGGTTTAGTTGCGGGAGTTAATATGTTTAAACTAATCAAAGGAAATGAACTTGTTAGCTTCCCAGTAGAAACTGCTATTGGTTCACAGGCTTATTATATTGCTAATACATCAGCTAAGGATTTTCAACCGATGAATACTAATTTTGGAATATTTCCTGAATTAAATTTTAAACACAAAAAAAATCAAAGAAAAGAGCTTTATGTTAAAAGAGCTTTAGAAAAATTAGAAGAATTTATTACAGGTGGTAGTATTGACTAATCAAGAAGTTTTAGAGAAGTATCAAGATTATTTAACTAACGAAAAACAGTATTCGCAAAATACTGTTATTTCCTATGTGACTGATATTAATTCTCTAATTAATTTTTTGAGTAGTGAAGACTTAGGCGAATTGGAATATACAACTAATAGAATCGCTAAATTTTATGTTGCTTATCTACATAACAACTATGATCCTAAATCAATACGAAGAAAAATATCAAGCGTTAAAACTTTGTTTGATTTTCTTATCGAATATGAAGTAGTTAAAGATAATCCATTTAAAAATGTAGTTTTGCCTAAGGTTTCAAAAAGATTACCCAAATTTATTTATGAAGATGAAATGATTGATTTCTTAAATAACATCGATACTACAAAACCTATTGGTTTTCGCAATAAAATGATATTTGAGCTATTGTATGGATGTGGACTTAGAGTTTCTGAACTTACGAATTTAAAAATTAAAGAAGTAGATTTTGTTAAACAGGAGATTCTTATTCATGGTAAGGGTTCAGTTGACAGAATTGTCCCAATTCATAATTTCGCGGTTAGTACTTTAAAGGAGTATTTGTTAACTATTAGACCTACTCTTAAAGTTAGAAGTGATGTTGATAATGATTATATTTTTGTAAATCATCGCGGTAATCAATTAACCACAAGGGGAATAAGAGATATTCTCCAAAGAGAAATATTAAAACAATCATCATATCTAAAAGTCTCTCCACATTCATTTAGACATTCATTCGCTACTCATTTACTTAACAATGGTGTCGACTTAAGGATAGTCCAGGAACTCTTAGGACATATTAGTTTATCGACTACACAGATTTATACTAAAGTTTCAAAAGAAAGACTACAAGAAGAGTATAATAACGCTCATCCTAGAGCTAAAAAACACTAATTGATTTAAAGAACATCTAATTTGATGTTCTTTCTTTTTTGTTTTTAGACATATGTGCATTTTAAGTTGTGTTGTTATTTGAGTTTAAATGTATTTAGTTGTTACTAAGACGGGTTTTAGTTGTATAAATTGTGTTCTTTTTCATTTCTTTGTTGAAAACATAAAAACATTAAATTGAAAGCGTTTTTCCTATGCAAATACTTGTTTAAATATAACAAATTATTTGTTATAATTACATCATAGGACTATAAGAAATGGAGGGAAGTATGAGAAACAGAATATTAGACACAAGTACGCTTGATAAAGAGTTGTTAAAGCAGCTAGATGCATTCATTGACTCTTTAGAAGGCGACAAGCAAGAACACTTAATTCATGTGTTGCATAAAGCGCAAGATTTATTTAGTTACTTGCCACAAAATTTGCAGTTGTATATTGCTAGGAAACTTGATTTATCTGGAGCACGGGTTAACGGAGTAGTAACATTTTATTCATATTTTAATGAAAAACCTGTTGGTAAGTATATAATCAGCGTTTGCATGGGAACAGCATGTTTTGTAAAAGGAGCAGACAAGGTATTAGAAAGAGTACTTGAATTAACTGGTACGAGCAAAAATGAAATGAGTTCAGACGGATTGTTCACAGTTAAGGATGTAAGATGTATTGGAGCTTGCGGATTAGCTCCAGTAATGACAGTAAATGATAAGGTTTATGGTAAGGTTAAACCAAAGGATGTAGATGATATAATCCGTCATTATAGGAGTATTCAATATGAGAGTAAATAACTATAATGACTTAAAAGAATGGAAGAAAGTCTGTCCAAGAAAAGCGGATTATAAAATTAATGTTTTAGTTTGTAATGGTACTAGTTGTTTATCTAGCGATAGTGAAATGTTAGCTAAGATTTTAGAAAAAGAGATGCTTAATAGAGATCTTAACGGAGAAATAAGAATTGTAAAAACAGGTTGTTTTGGATTTTGCGGACAGGGACCAATCATAAAGATTGAGCCTGATGATGTAACCTATGTACAAGTTAAGGTTGAAGATATAGCTGAAATAGTTGAAAGTCATTTAGTTAATAGAATCGTTGTATCTAGATTACTTTATAAAGAACCAAACCAAACTAATGTAGTAGAACAAAGTTCTGGGATGAACTTTTATAAGAAACAAATGCGGATTGCCCTAAGAAATTGTGGCGAAATAGACCCAGAAAATATTGAAGATTACATTGTTAACAATGGATATTTTGCTTTGGCAAAAGTTTTACAAGAATATACTCCTGATGAAGTTATTAAAATAGTTAAGGAATCAGGTTTAAGAGGTCGCGGTGGCGGCGGTTTTAATACTGGACTTAAGTGGGAACTTACAAGAAAAGTTCCTGGTAGAGAAAAATATATCGTTTGTAACGCCGATGAAGGTGATCCGGGCGCTTTTATGGATAGATCTATCCTTGAGGGTGATCCACACTCAGTTTTAGAAGCGATGATGATCGCTGGTTACGCTATTGGAGCTAGTCAAGGTTTGATTTATATTAGAGCGGAATATGGTGTAGCTACAAATAGACTTTATAGAGCAATTAAAGACGCTAAGGAAGCTGGTCTTATTGGTAAAAATATCTTTGGAACAGATTTTTCTTTTGATATTAATATCAAGTTAGGTGCTGGCGCTTTTGTTTGTGGTGAAGAAACTGCACTTATTAGATCAATGGAAGGATTTAGAGGCGAACCGAATAAGAAGCCTCCTTTCCCGAGCGTACAAGGATTTAGAGGAAAACCTACTTCAGTTAATAATGTTGAAACATTCGCAAATGTCCCTGCGATTATTCTAAATGGATCTAAATGGTTTAGTTCAATTGGAACCGAAAAATCAAAAGGAACTAAAGTATTTGCTTTAGCGGGTCAAATAAGAAATAACGGATTAGTAGAAGTGCCTATGGGTACTACTTTTAGAGAAATTATTTATGATATCGGTGGCGGTCATCCGCAAGGTAAAGAAATCAAAGCGATTCAAATCGGCGGTCCTAGCGGCGGTGTAATTACTAAAGATTTCTTTGATACAAAGATTGATTATGAATCATTACTCGGTATGGGTGCGATGATGGGTAGCGGTGGAATGATTATCATGGATGAAGATAATGACATGGTAAAAATCGCTAAATTCTATCTTGAATTCACACAAGATGAATCTTGTGGAAAGTGTACTCCTTGTCGTATCGGAACTAAGAGAATGTATGAGATTTTGGAAAACTTAGTTAATATGAAAGGTAAACCAGAAGACCTTGATAGATTAAGGATTCTTGGCGAAAACATAAAGAATACGTCACTTTGTGGTTTAGGGCAAACAGCACCTAATCCTGTGCTTTCAACTATGAAGTATTTTATGGAAGAATATGAAGCTTATGCTTATAGAACCAAGAGAACAACTTACTCAATTGATCCAAAACTTTGTATCGGTTGTACTAAGTGTGCAAGAAACTGTCCGGTATCTTGTATCGAAGGCAAAGTTAAAGAACCTCACTATATTGATGAAACTAAATGTATTGCATGTGGAGCTTGCTATGAAGCTTGTCCGGTTCATGCAATCATCAAACCTTAGGAGGTGTGCGAAATATGAAATTAATCGATAAGATGGTTCAATTAAAAATAAATGATATTAGTATTAATGTTGAAAGAGGCACAACAGTACTTGATGCGGCAGAAAAAATAGGAGTTCATATTCCAACTTTATGCCATTTGAATTTAGAAGATTTTGGTGTAGTTAATAAAAGTGCAAGTTGCCGGGTTTGTGTTGTAGAAGATGAAAACACAGGTAGATTAATTCCATCTTGTGCTCAAGAAGTTTATGATGGAATGAAGATTCAAACAGATTCTTTAAAAGCAGTTATGGGAAGAAGAACTAATCTTGAATTATTGCTTTCTAATCATCCAAATGATTGCTTGACATGTGTTAAAAATTTAGATTGTGAACTTCAATCACTTGCATATGAATTGAATATCAAGGAAATTCATTATCAAGGTGAAAAGATGAAACATCCAGTAGATATAACATCTTTTGGTATTACTAAAGATACCAACAAATGTATTATGTGTAGAAGATGTGTAACTATGTGTAATGATATTCAAACCGTTGGAGTCTTAGGTGCATTGAAGCGTGGTTTTGATTCAGTAGTGGCTACAGCTTTCCATTTGGATTTAAATCAAACTAGTTGTACTTACTGTGGCCAATGTGTTTCAGTTTGTCCTACAGGAGCTTTAGCGGAAACAAATGACTCACCAAAGGTTTGGCGAGCTTTGAATAATCCAAATAAACATGTAATCGTTCAAGTAGCGCCAGCCGTAAGAGCGGCTATTGGTGAAGAGTTTGGTTATGAACCAGGCGAGATTCTCACTGGTAAAGTTGTATCTGGTCTAAGAAGACTAGGTTTTCACCAAGTGTTTGACACAAATTTTGCGGCTGACTTAACAATCATTGAAGAAGCTACAGAGCTTGTGGATAGAATCCAAAATAAAAAGACTTTACCAATGCTTACATCATGTTGTCCAGCTTGGGTGCAGTTTATTGAACACCAATTTCCAGAATTACTTGATGTTCCATCATCTTGTAAGTCGCCACACGAAATGCTTGGAGTTTTAGCTAAAACTTATTATGCTCAAGTTAATAATCTTGACCCTAAAGATATTGTTATGGTATCAATTATGCCATGTACAGCTAAAAAGGCTGAAGCGGCTAGAGGAGAACTTAATAAAGACGGATTAAGTGATGTTGATCACGTAATAACAACTAGAGAACTAGCGAGAATGTTTAAAGAAGCTTCAATTGATTTTACTAAATTACCAAATGATGAGTTTGATAATTTATTAGGAGAATCAACTGGTGCAGCAGCAATCTTTGGAACTACTGGTGGTGTTATTGAAGCAGCTACTAGAACTGCTTATGAAATGATTACTGGTAAAGAATTAAAAGAAGTTGATTTTAAACAATTAAGAGGTATTGAAGGCATTAGAGAAGCTAAGGTTAATATCGGTGATTTAGAATTAAATATCGGTATAGCTCATGGCCTAGGAAATGCAAGAAAATTACTTCAAGACATTAGAGACGGAAAGAGTCATTTCCACGCTATTGAAATCATGGCTTGTCCTGGTGGATGTATTGGTGGTGGTGGTCAACCATATCATCATGGACACACTGACATTTTACTAAAACGCCAACAAGCATTATATGATTTAGATGCTTCAATGCCAAGAAGAAAATCTCATGAAAACGAAATGTTGATAAAACTATACGATGATTTCCTTGGTAAACCAGGTGGACACTTAGCACACGACTTATTACATACAACATATAGCGCAAAAGAAAGAATATAAAATTAAAAGGTCTAAAACTATCTGTTTTAGGCCTTTTTCTTTATTTTGTTGTTAATTGATTTTACAATAACTTCAACAATCATTACCAGAACAATTAAAATTATTGTCCAAGCAAATACTAATTCATACTCAATTGAGATACTGCCTTGAAAGAGTTCATTACCGATCCCTTTTGAAGTCTGAGAGATGAATTCTGCCATAACAATTACTTTAAATCCTAAGCCAAATGATTGTAGTAATGCGGTTTTTATGTAAGGCATTGCTAGTGGTAAATGTAATTTAGCCATGATTTCAAGTTTGTGATTGGTTTCCATTGTAATTGTGTTTTTTAGCTCTTCAGAAATATTTAATACACCTTGTTTTGATCCTTCATAGATGATGGGAAAAACCATTACGAAAGTAATTAAAAGTAATGATAATTCATTTCCAAAAATGATTAACATAATTACTATAATTGAAGCAACCGGCAAAGTTCTTAAAGTGATGATGAACGGATGTAGAATTTCATCGATAATTTTATAATTTCCTGAGATGATACCTAGAATGATAGCTAAGACAGCAGATAGCGCAAAAGAGATTATTAATCTTATCAGAGTAAAACCAATTACTTCATAGGTTTTTATTTCTGTTAAGATGTTGAATAAGGATTCAATAACTTTGATTGGACTAGGTAAAATAAACTGATTATTTACTGATAGAGAAAATAAATACCAAATGAAAACAAATACTATTACGGATAAAAATCCTAAATAGTGTTTTCTTTTTAATTTCGCCATATGAAATCCTCGCTTGGAATAGCGTTACCTATAAGTTCAGGTTTAAAATCATAGATCATTTGTAAAAAGTCATTAATTACTTTTTCTTCCTCTTCAGCATATAAAAAAGCAATATTACTTTTTGTTATTGAACCTTTAATAACTTCAAGTGAAAAAGGATAGTCCATACTTTCGCAAAAGTCAGCAACTTCTTCAGGATTATTAAGAGTATAAATAGCAGCTGATTGTAATCCTCTTAGATAATTGTTTACTTGAGAGATTGTTAATTCTTCACTAACGAATACTCCAGCTTGAGGGAATAAATCAAATTCAGTATAGTCTTCCCAAACTTGAGCTAAATCTAAGGTGTATAGAGACTCATCATTTAAAATTGCTGTGGTTGTTACTGGTTCAGAGATTATCGCGATTGTATTATCTTCTTGCAGAAATCTAAGGTAAGCTTCTTGAACTGAACTAGCATCAAAGTTGATTTCGATATTAGGATTAATCTGTTCAAATAAATAATCCAGTATTATTTCTGGAACAGCAGCTTTTCCATAAGATATTATTGTATAGTTATCTAAGTTATTAATATTAATTGGAGATTTTGATATGATTTGAAAATTAGTCCAAGTCAATAAACCAGCTAGCTTATACCCAGTGCCTTTATTATAGAGGTTAGCACCAACATTAATAGGTGCAATGATTATATCATGAGATTTAGAAGTAAAAGCAGCTAATAATGGTGAAGGACCACTAACTCTTTCGATTACATAGTTTGTATTTTCTTGATGATACTCCATATAGCTTTGAGCAATGCTTGGAACGCCATTAGGAACGATAACTTTGATCTGATCTTGATTGTTATTACATGAGGTTAAAGAAACCACTAAAAACATAAAAAATAATAATACAATCTTTTTCAATTTAGACCACCAACTTTCATCTAATAATATGATATACTATATTTATTAAGAAATATGTAACATATGTTACAAATTGGTGATTTTATGATTGAAAGATTAAAAACGGAAATATTAAAAGAGTTTTCTTTAAAGTGTTGTTATCCTAAAAATTCTTTTGTTTTTTATGAAAATGATTTGTGTGATAAAATTGGCTATATTGTCGAAGGAAGATTACACTTAGTCCACTTTACAACTAGTGGTGAGGAGAAAATCTTAGCTGAGTTAAATACGGGAGATATCTTCGGTGATTTTTTGATTAATAGTGAATATCCATACTTTCCAGGTAATCTAGTTTGTTTAGAAGAAACTAGTGTTTGTTTTTTAAAAAAAGATAAATTAAATAAATTACTGGTATCTAATGACTCTTTTAGAGATTTGTATTTAAAGCAATTATCTGATAAAGCTCTTAAATTAAATCAACATAATAAGATTCTTTTACAAAAGAGTTTAAAAGATAAGATTCTTTTATACATTAATAATAGAATAACAAGTGATAAAAGCTTTATAATAAAGATAGACAACAAACAAACACTAGCAAACTATCTAAATGTAACAAGACAGTCTCTATCAAGGGAAATGAAGTTAATGAAGAAGGATAATTTAATAGATTTTAATAAAAAATATATTTGGTTAAAGGAAGATAACTTATAATGGAAAATGATGTTATTAAATTAAGAAAACTAGAACCTAGAGATTTTAATGATGTTTTAGAATATATGTCTGATCCAATAACAATGACTTATTTTGTAGAAGGGATTTATAACGAAGAAAGAGTTAATAAATTCCTTAATCCTGATAAAGAACAAGAACATTTTGGAATAATTTTGAAAAAAGAAAATAAAGTAATTGGTCATATCGATCTTCATGATTGGTTTATGAAAGACACATATGAAATCGGGTGGATGTTAAACAGTAACTATTTTAATCAAGGTTATGGTTTTATGGCAGCTAAGTTAGTTTTAGATTATGCGTTTAATAAACTAAAAGCTCATAGAGTTATCGCAACATGTCAACCCGAAAATATAGCATCAAAAAGAATTTGCGAAAAATTAGGAATGAGATTAGAAGGTTTATTTAAGAAGTGTATATATAATCAAAGAGATGATAACTGGTGGGATGAGTTATTTTTTGCGATACTAAAGGATGAATATTATGAAAATTAAGATAGTAGCAGTAGGTAAAATTAAAGAGAAGTATTTAGTAGATGGAATCAATGAATATCTTAAAAGAATCACTAGGTATTCTAAGATTGAAGTGATAGAAGTGCCGGACGAAAAAGCTCCAGATAATCTTTCTGCTAGAGATGAAGAAATAATTAAAGAAAAAGAAGGAGAAAAGATTTTAAGTAAAATAGGTAATGAATTTGTTATTGTTTTGGCCATTGAAGGTAAGAAACTGAATAGTGTTGAATTAGCTGGATTAATAGAAAAAACCATTTCTTATGAGTCTTCAGAGATTATATTTGTTATTGGGGGTTCATTAGGTTTAGATAAAAGAGTATCCGATAGATCTAACTTAAAGTTATCATTTTCTGATATGACTTATCCTCATCAGTTAATGAGAATGATACTTCTAGAGCAGATTTATAGGTCATTTAGGATTAATAATAATGAGCCGTACCATAAGTAATTGCAACTTTTGTTTTTTAAAACCTATCAAAGCCTTGAAATGAATTATTTAATTATGTATTATAGAGTGAGAATATTTATTATATATACTATATGAGAAGCTTTGGTGTAATATTGTTTGATTAGTGTTGATAGGAGGACATGTGTGGAAAGATTTGCGAAAACTTATAGAAAAATTGATTTTCATATTCATAGTTGTTTTTCAGATACAAAATCAGGTGATAAAGATAAAGTAAAGGAAAATACTATCTCAAATTTGCCTTTATTAGTTAGTAAACTAGATGATAATAAAGTTAATATGGCAGCTATTACAGACCATAACATTTTTAACTTTGATATGTATGATAATTTCAACTCGCTAGTTAAAAAAGCAAAACACTTAGAGAAAGTATTGCCGGGCATTGAATTGGATGTCGAAATGAATGGTGTTACTCTACATATAGTATTAATTTTTAATGATTCTGATGTAAAAAAAATAAAAGGGATAGAGGGTTTAGTAGAGAAGGTTTATAAAGAGAAAGAATCGATTAGGGATCATGAATTTGTAAAGTTGGTATCGGATATTGGACTGGATGTTGTGGTTGTTGTTCATCAAAAAAAATATTTGGGTAACAACAAAGATGATGATTCACATTCATTATCCACCACTGGAGAAAACTATACTCTTGAACTTATTCGCATAGACTATTTTGATGCACTAGAGTTCAGAAACTATAATGTAGAGTTTATGAATAGAGGGTATGTTCATGAGAAGAAGTTGGAATGTAATTTTATTTCGGGCTCTGATAATCACATATGGAGTTGTTATCCTTTTGAAGATGAAAACTATGAAAGTGATATGGTTTATTCTTACCTGAAAGTCATTCCTACATTTAGAGGGCTAGCAATTGCTATTACTGGAGAAAATCGAATTGAAGTAAGTGAAAAGTTAATAAAAAAAGCAATCATTGAGAATATTGAATTTGATGTTGGTGAAAAAATTGAATTATCATCAGGGATAAATGCAATAATTGGGGATAATGCAATAGGCAAATCTGTAATACTAGAGTCTATTTTTAATAGCAATAATTTGAAATCATATCATAAAAACTACATTGAAAAGAATGGTTGGAATATTAGTCCTTACACAAAGAAAGATTATCATTATGATTCGCAAGGAGATATTAGAGAGTATTTTCAAAAATCAAATAATAAATTAGAGGCACATCATACAATAAGAAAGTATTTGAAGAGCACATTTGATAAAGATAACCTAGAATTTATGGTAACAAGTTATGTTGATGGTTTCTTAAAACTTGTTGAGTTCAATACAGATTTTGAGGCAAAAAAAATGTTGCTAAATACACGTTTAGAAATTCCAAAATACGATGAGTATGACTATTTGCCTAAATTTATTGGAATACTAATGCCTGAGAGCATCACAAATATCTCTTCAATTATCATTGGACTTGAAAAAACTATAGAGTCGATAAATCTCTTTAAGGGATTATTGAACAGTGAAGAGATTGTCGAAGTGGATAAATTTATAAAATACTTGCGAGATTTAAAAGATCAATACAAAAATTTGAAAGAAGAGATTATTTTTAGAAATAAAATACTAAACTTAATCATTTCTGTATCTGAAATTGAAAAAGAAGAAATGAGGGCTTACAAATCTGTAGTTAAACAAGAAGTTGACGACTACAGAGATAACTACACAAAAATTATTGTTGATTTCATTTTAGTTCTTAATACACTGTCAAAAGAGACACCTTTCAAATTTAGTGAAATCAAAGATCATGTTTTTAGCCCAGTTGATAATGAAATTGGCAAGTTTAAGATTAGCAGTCAACCAAAGAAAATGGATTATAGAGCGGATTATATTATACATAAATTACTTGTTCCTTTAAACTACATAAATGAAACAGAAAAGGCAGAAAAACTTAATGTAAAAAATTTCATAACCTCACTGGGTTCTGGATTTGAAAAAGAGGAAAAAAAAGATTATAAGTCATACTATAGGGATATTGTTTTAAAAAATTTTAGTAAAGATTTTATTATAGAAACTAAACTGGATTATACTAGTGACTTATTTGGTTCTACAGCCACATCTCCTGGGATAAATGCTTTAAAATATTTAGATATCATTTCAACTGATAGTAAGTTGAAAATTGTAGCTTTTGACCAGCCAGAGGATGATGTCAGTCCAACTAAAATAGGTAAGGAATTATCAGATATAATACGCAAAATGAGTAGAAACTCCCAAATAATATTTGTTACTCACAATCCACAATTGGTTATAAACCTTGATGTTGATAATGTGGTTTGCTTAACCAATAAGGATGATAAAATAAAAATAGACTATGGCGGTCTGGAGTATGAAAACAAGGCAATGTCAATCATGGACTTAGTTGCAGATAATCTTGATGGCGGGGCAGAAGTGATAAGGAAAAGGTGGAAGAGATATGATAAATTTCAAATTGACTAAAGATAAAGATGATATTGTTTTGCTTAAAAACGATTCTGAAGTATTTAGAGCAAAATTTTCTGAGAAAGAAATAAACATTGAAACCATTTATTACGCGATAGGAATAACTAATAAGGATACAGTTTCCTTTGATGTTAATGGGCTTTCAGTCTCAGAGGCAAAAGGTGAGGAGGCTGCTTTTCAAAAATTCACTGTTGAATTTATTGAAAAGTTGTTTATAGAAATTATTAAGGTCACAAACAAAAAATAGTACTCATTATATTTAAAGAATTTCATGAAAAGAAATATTAAAGCTTCATATTTAACTAATTATGTGTGGACTCACATGTTTTAATGCTATAGTTTTCCATTAATGAGATTATATTCGTCAAAATATATGTAATAAAATGAAGGAGAAACCTATAGAAGGCTGGGATTTTATTGCCTTCTGAGACTGGTTTTTTAGAGGAGAGTCATGAATTTGTTCAGAGAATATGATTTATCAGTGATAATTGATAAGCAAAATAAAGCAATAATTGATTATGTTTCAAAGTATTCAGATGATGAGATAATGGCAAATGATGAAGAAATCTTGATTGACAACGCATACAACGAACTCGTAATAAATGAAGTTAGCATTGAGGAAGAGGATTTTTCTCTGAGAAAAGTAGTTCAAAAAAAGTTAAGACAAAGAGTTGATCCAATGTGGAAAGGAATAGGTGGAAGAGAATTTGTTGATGTTGATGGCTTTAGTTTAACTTTTTACTTCCCTTATTCAGGAGACAAAGATTTATTTTTTTGCAGAGCATCGACATATTCATTGAGCGGTTATCCAAATGCAAATATAACTGATAAGTATGTGATTGTTAATTATGAGTTACCTCTAAATCAAATGAGAACAGAACAAGATAAAGAGCAATTGATGAAGAGGGTATTGTCTGACATAGCATCAATCAAGAGTGGAATCAATTATGCAAATAATGATGTTAAACTCTTTAACAAATCTTTAAGAGCATATATTTCAACTGAGTTAATGAAGAGAAAAGCAAACATATCTCAGTTTTCAAATTTGGCAAAAATGTTTGAGGTTAAAGTTGTGAAATCACCAGAATTGGAAAACAGAATTATTACAAAAAAACGAATATCACCAATTTCTCATACATATAATGCAGAAGATAGTTATTATATTTCTGACGAAGAGTATAGAGATATTTTATTTACTATAAAGCATAATTGTACTACATATGAGAGAACTCCTCAAACATTCCAACATCTTCATGAAGAGGACTTAAGGAATCTATTATTAGCTTCTTTGAACGGAATGTATCTTGGAAATGCAAATGGAGAAGCATTTAGGGGAAAAGGAAAAACTGATATTTCTATAGAAAAAGAAAATAGAGCTGCTTTCGTAGCAGAATGTAAGATTTGGAGCGGTGCAGGTAAAATTGAAGAAGATTTATTGCAACTAGATAGCTACCTAACATGGAGAGACTGTAAGACCGCTTTGATTTACTTTGTTAGAAATAAAGATTTTTTATCTGTTATTGAAAATATAGGAATAAAATTGAATGAGATTCCATTTGTACGCCGAGTAACTTCTACAAACGGTAATGAGTATAAATGTCAGTATGTATCAGCAAATAATCCAGGACAAATAGTACAACTTAGAGTTCAATTATATAACTTGTATTCTATATAAGTCTTCAAGTTGAGGATAACGGACGGCGACATGCTTTTCTGAATTAATTTTTGGCATATTTTTGATTTTTAAGGAGTAAACTTGAAGGCATTTGTGTTTTCACACGCTATCCATATCAAGTTTCAACAAAAAATGTAATAAAGAGCCGTATAATAAACGAATGTTTATATTAATGTGTGTTTTTACAAAATGAAAATGTGTTTTTGTACTGATCATTAAAATATTTCGTTTAGAGTTCTGACTATGCTGGAAATTGAAGTAAATAGTACTAGTAAAATATAAGATTTCTATCGAAGAATAGTTATCTTAGTTTGCAGAAACTGTATTTATTTTATAAAATTTTTAATAAATATATGTTTCACTTTTCAATTAATCACAAAGATAAATACTATTTTTATATCATTGTTAGAAGGGTATTCTTAAGAATGGATAGTGTGCTTAGAGAAAAATATTATATTTTTAACGAGTTAGCTGAATGTAAGCCAGATTTCAAAAAAAAAATATTTGAAAAGTATTACGATTATTTGGATGGAGTGACTGTAATTTTCGTTAAAGAGAATTATCATAATACAGCTATTCAGCAATTTAATGAAACATATAATAATGTTCGTTATGGTTACTTAAGTAATCAATTCTATAATGATAATATTTTCATACTAAATAAGAAAAATTTAATGAAGCTTAATAATGGCTTTAGAAATAAAATATATTATGCATACGATATCAATCTTGATACAAATGTTGTAAGCTATATTGATCGTCTTGTTGAAAAAAAATTAAATGATAATATTCATAAGGAAGTAGCAAAAATGTTTATTGGAAAGAGGCGTTTTATTAGTGCTATAAGTATTCAGCCTTACATTTTTGAGAATACATTATTCAAAGATGAAATTAATGAAGATACTAAGAGAACAGTAAAAAATTTCTTTACTGCCATATTTAAGAGCCATAGTATAAGTAATTTTACAGTTTCATGCAAAGTAAAGAGTAGAATTAAAAATGTCCTTAAAAATTTTTTGCTAACCAAAAATGACTTTTTCCATGATCACTTGCGTAAAATGTATAAATATATATATGTAGTATTTCTGAAAATGTATTTATTGCAAACTTCAAAAGTTTCATTTGAAAAAAAAGCAAAAAAACTAATAGAATTCGTGGCTTTAGATTTGAAGAAGATATCAATTCTAGAAATGACATTAGCTCTCGAATTCTTTAAAAAAGGTACTAAACTAAAATTCTTTAGTAAATTTCAAAAGAATAGTAAAAATATTATCAAAGATATTCAAAATGCCGCATGGGACATTCATCATTTAAGGAGTTTGGACTTCTTATATATTTTTGGTCAACACCGCACGGCCGATATTACTATCCCTTTTTTATATAGTTTAGACAAAAACTTTAATGAAGTAAGAAAATTGGTAGAATTACATACTTTGATAATCGATAAAAAAATAGGATGGGTATTTCCCTTTTATAAAAATAATATAGTTCAAGAAACAGTAAAAAGATTAAAACTTGATGATATGTTTTGTATTAAAGAAAGTTCAAAAAGATATGATCTTTTTGATACTGGTGCTGTTGAAAATTTGATTAGAATACTGGAATTGGAAATAAAAGAAAATTATTAGATTTTGTGCTAAATCGAGTTATACTGAGTCAATATTTATTTTAGGCTGTCTATAATTTCTTTTATATTAGTTATTGTTTTTGCAGAATTTACTCGATGTTGATAGTGTTAAATTAATAGAATAATCTATTAAAACCCTAAGTATGATTATCATTAATATTTAAATGTACATTTGCTCATAAGCAAAAATTAGTCAAGGAGGATTATAATATCACTTCTCTTTTATTTTTATATTAAGGCGTTAGAGGGATTTTTGATATTTATTAGCATATACTATTCTTTAAATAATATAGTTATGTAGTATTGTTAATATTGAGGAAATATTGAACGATCATGATTTATTAAGATTTAAGCTTTTAATTTGCAAAGAATTTTTATATAATTAATGCATAATGTCTTATGACAAAACATGTTAAGGGTGAGATATGAAGAATATTGAAGTAGTAGCTGCAATTTTTACTAATGAGAATAATGAAGTATTTTGTGCTCGGAGGAAAGATGAGGGAGAGCTTGCTCTTAAGTGGGAATTTCCAGGCGGAAAAATTGAACCAGGTGAATCTCATCAAGAAGCTTTAATCAGAGAAATTAAAGAAGAGTTATCTACAGATATTAAAGTAAAAGATTTTATAATGACTGTTAGACATCAATATAACAGCTTTCATCTGACTATGCATGCCTATTTTGCAGAAGTTGTTAATGGTAATTTAGTGCTAAATGAACACACTGGATTTAAATGGCTAAGAAAAGAAGAATTATATTCTCTAGATTGGGCTGCAGCAGACTTGCCTATTGTAGATTTTCTAGCTAAATAATATTCTAGGAGGCTCAATTTGAACGGGCAATTATACATACAACCCAGTTTAATAACTAACAGTAAATCAAATACTTTTTACGAAGAATTAAAAAACAGTTTAAACTCCTGTGATAGATTCTTTTTTTCAGTAGCGTTTATAAATTATTCTGGCTTGCAATTATTGCTAGATATCTTTGCTGATCTAGAACAAAATAACATTGAAGGCAAAATAATTACATCTACATATTTAAGTTTCACAGATGTAAAATCATTAAGAAAACTAACAACATTTAATAATATAGAAACAAAAATATATATAGCTGATAGTTTCAGAGGATTTCACACCAAAGGATATATCTTTGAATATGAAGATTATTTTAAAGTTATTATCGGATCATCAAATATAACTCAATCTGCTTTAAAAACAAATGTGGAATGGAACGTTAGATACATAACAAAAAACAAAACAGAAGGTTTTGCTTTAGAAATAATTGAAGAGTTTAATAAGCTTTGGGATTTAACTAATGAAATAAACGAAGATTTTTTATTTCAATATGAGAGTTTTTTAACTGAAGTAGAGAAGTTTGTTCTTTTAGAAAAGCAAACTTTTGAGAAAAGCATCGAAATTAAAGCCAATAATATGCAGAAAAAAGCTCTATCCAATTTGAGTAAACTTAGGGAAAACAACCAAAATAAAGCTTTAGTAATAGCCGCTACCGGAACAGGCAAAACTTATTTATCAGCATTTGATGTACAGAGTTTCAAGGCAAAGAGAGTATTGTTTCTCGTTCATAGAGAAGTTATATTATCAGAGGCAATGGAATCCTTTAAGAAAGTAAATGAAGATAGAACTGTTAGTAAGTATGCTGCAGGAAATAAAGATTTAAATGGAGATTTTGTTTTTGCTATGGTTCAGACTCTCTATAGCAATGAAAATTATAAAACTATACCTCGTGATTATTTTGATTATATAATCGCTGATGAAGCTCATCGTTCTTATAGTCAGTCATATAAAAGTTTGATAGAATATTTCACACCTAAATTTTTGTTAGGTATGACTGCCACTCCTGAAAGAACTGACGGCGGTAACATTTTTGAACTATTTAACAATAATATAGCACTTGAAATGAGACTTAGAGATTCTTTAAGAGAGGATCTTGTTTTGCCATTTCATTATTTTGGTATATCTGATGTAACTGCTGATTTAGAAAATGTAGATTTGACGAAAATTGATGAGGTTGCTAAGAAATTAAGTATCAAAGACCGAGTTGATTTTGTAATTGAGAAAATGGAATACTATGGCTATTCTGGAAAAAAAAGAAAGTGCTTAGCATTTTGTGTCAATAATGCTCATGCAGATTTCATGGCTAATGAGTTTAATGCTTTTGGATAC
>PGXI01000009.1 GCA_002839125.1 Tenericutes bacterium HGW-Tenericutes-5 | reverse complement strand
CTTTCCATTTTCAAAAAGAAAAGGAACTCCTGCAGATAAAATGCCTGACCAAGTTGATGGCAGAGTCAAAAGAGAAAGAGTTCACCAACTGCTTGATTTGAGCGAAAAACTCCTTAAAGAATATGTTGAAAAGTCTCTTAATAAAGAAAAGGATGTTATCGCTGAGCAAATTAAGGACGGTCTTTTAGTTGGACATTCCAGAGACTATATCGCGGTAAAATTCAAAGGCGATCAAAAACTTTTAGGAAAAGAAGTTAAAGTAAAGATTACAGGAATCGATCAACCTTATAACAACGCAGTTTTAATATAAAAAAAATCCTCAAGATGAACTACTCTTGAGGATTATTTCTTTTTCTTTTTCTTACCTTGTTTATCTTTAACAACTTTTTTGTTTTTATATTTCTTAGGAACTTTTTTAATATTCTTGACTATTTCATAAGTAATAACATTATCATTGTCATGGTTTATTAAACGGTAGTCCTTATTTTCATTAATGTTTAGCGGTAATTCATATAAGAAAGCAATTAAAGGCGTCAACATTTGATATTTATTTATAACTTTAATAAAACCTTTAATCTTCTTCGATTTATCCCATTTATATAAAACTCGGTCATTATCATCTAAAACGATAATAATGAGTTCACTACGGTTTTTATCAGGAGAAGTAAAGCTCTTTAAGAGTACTTGTTCCGGAAGATTCTTTTGGTAATATTCTAAGTATTTTTTAGTGATGTTTTTCCCTTTTCTTTTTAAAGATTTAAAGGTATTGGTTCCATCAACTGTATACTTATTAATTAAATCTTCTATTAACATATTGCCATTGTATTTCTTATTAATAGTCTTATCAAATTTTTTATAGAAACGGTTGTATCTGACCTTATATTTTCGGTTAGATATGATTATGCCAAGTAAAGCTAAAACTAAGATTGCGATAACGACGATTATTATAATTCCCTTTAAATCTAGGGCTAAAAAATTTAAAAAGCTAGCCATAATCTCATCCTTTCCGAACTTTTACTTTAAAAACTTACGAGACTGATATTCTTTTTATAATTTTACCACAAATACTCACCTTTTTAAATATATTTCGAAAAAAAATAAGTTTACTTTTAATTAATAATTTAGTATAATACTAAGTGGTAAGAAAAGGGGTGAAAGCAATGGCTAAAACTGTCGTTAGAGAAAACGAAACAATTGAAGACGCACTTAGACGTTTTAAACGTGATGTTTCTCGTTCGGGAAATCTTGCTCAAGCCCGTAAAAAAGAGTATTACGAAAAACCAAGTGTTACAAAAAAATTAAAACTTCGCGCAAGCAAAACTCGCAAGAAATAACAAATGATAAATTTTGACAATTCCTCTAGAATTGTCATTATTTTTTCAATTACTCCCTTTTTTTTCTACATATGGTATAATAAAATTATAGAATATGGGCATCAAAAAATATGGAGGTTTATATGAACGTCAAACTTGAAAATACAATTGCTTGGCTATACCGAAATGGTAGGCCATTGGATGTTGCTAGATATCAATATTTGTTCTTAAATAAAGATCAAATACTGGTAGAAGAAATCCTAAAGAGTTATCAAAACGCTGACGGAGGATTTGGTCATGGTCTTGAACCAGATTCCCAAAACCCATTCTCAAGTCCGATTACGACATGGATGGCTTTTGAAGTAATTGATGAACTTGGATTAGATAATAATCATGAAATCGTCCAAAAGACAATTAAATACTTAACTGAAGTAGCGCCAAAAAGAGACGGACTGTATCTTTCTACTATCCCAACCAATAATATTTATCCACATGCACCATGGTGGACATACAGCCCAGAAGGTTCTGTTTGGGGCTATAATCCATCCATTGCCATTGCTGGATTTATCTATAAGCATCACATAACTAAGGAGCAAAAAAGTCAAGCTGCTGAGCTAATCCAAAGAGGAATAAATGACTTTTTAAAAGATCCTTCCGATAATATGCATGAAATTAGAGCTTTTCTTGATATGGTTAATTATGTAAAAAATTTAACTAACTTTGATAACCATGAGAAATTTCTAAATAAATTACTAGAGCAAGTTGAACATACATTAGAAAAGAATCCAGACCTTTGGTTTAAAGCCTATTGTACAAGACCATTACAATATTTTGACAAGCCTAACACTTTCGGTTATGATAAGTTTGAAGACTTAGCTAAACTGGAAGCAAGTATGATTCTTTCAAGCTTAAATAGAGATTCTATTTGGGATGTTACTTGGGATTGGGATCAGTACCCGGAAGCAAAAGTTTTAGCGATAAGGGATTGGCAATCATCTTTAATTATCGGCTATTTAAAAATATTGAATAATTACGATTTGTTAAACTAAACTTTTAAATGAAAGAGGAAATGATTTAGTGACGAATATTATAAAGCTAGAACCGGGAATCAATGATTTACATGAAATGGTTGATCTTCTCGGAGTTCATGATAAAAACATCAAATTGCTAGGAAAATTATTAAAAGTAAATATCTTTTCTAATAATGAAGAAATCTTGATTGACAGTGATGATGAAGAAGTTATCAAAAAACTAAAGAAAATTCTTTCGATTATGATTTCTTTAATTAGAAACAATATCGTCTTTAGCGAAAGAGATATAATCTACCTTTTTCATACCGCTGATAGAGTTGAACAATCAGAAATTATTTCTTTATTCTTAAGTAGAAAAGAGATAATTAAAACCTTTAATGGCAAACCAATATACCCGAAAACCATCAATCAAAAGAAATATTTGGAAGCTATTGAAAACAACACTATAATCCTTGGTATAGGTCCTGCCGGAACTGGTAAGACTTATTTGGCTGTCTTATCAGCTTTGAAGAAACTTAAGGAAAATCAAATTAAAAGAATCGTTCTAACCAGACCAGCAGTAGAAGCGGGTGAAAAACTAGGGTTTTTACCCGGTGATTTAAAAGAAAAAATCGACCCCTATTTAAGACCGCTTTATGACGCAATGTATGAAGTGCTAGGCGTAAAGCAAAGTACTGACTTTATTGAAAAAGGAATCATCGAAATTGCCCCATTAGCATATATGCGAGGACGCACCTTAGAAAATGCTTATGTAATTTTAGATGAAGCCCAAAATACAACAATCAATCAAATGAAGTTGTTTTTAACGCGTTTAGGATTTGGTTCAAAAATGATTGTTACAGGTGACGTGACCCAAAGCGATTTACCGTCACAAATTCAATCAGGACTTGTAAAGGCATCGCAGATTCTTAAAAATGTTGATGATATCAAAATTCTTTACTTCGATGAATTGGATGTTGTTAGACATCCATTGGTTCAAACAATCATCAAGAGGTTTGAAAATGTTTAAAATTAATTTAATTAATCAATATGATGAAGATAAAACCTACAAAAAAATCTGTTTAAAAGCATTAAAAACAGCTTATAAATACTTGAAATTAAAAGAGAATATAATCATTAATATTATTCTTATTAATGATCAAGAGATCCAAGAATTAAACAAAAATTATCGTAATCTAGATAAACCGACAGATGTATTAAGTTTTGAAAACGATGATTATAGCGTAGAAATTGGTGATGTGTTTATTTCTATAGACAAAACGAAAGAACAAGCTTTAGCTTATAATCACAGTTTTCAAAGAGAACTAGCATTTTTAACCATCCATGGGTTCTTACATTGTCTAGGTTATGATCACTTGAATGAACAAGATGAATTAGAAATGTTTTCCTTACAAGATAAAATACTAGAACAAGCAAAATTTAGGAGAGAATTATGAAAAAAATGTATGAATTAGCCAAAGAAAATATCAAAAATGCCTATGTGCCATATTCGCATTTTCGAGTTTCAGCGGTTTTAAAATTAAAAAATGGTGAAACAATCAAAGGTATTAATGTCGAAAATGCTTCTTATGGACTTTCAAATTGTGCTGAAAGATCCGCACTATTCGCTGCTTATTCTCAAGGGATTACAAAGGAAGATATCGAATCGATCTTAGTTTATACTGACAAAGATTACTTCGTATCACCTTGTGGAGCTTGTCGCCAAGTAATGAGCGAACTAATGGAACCTGAAGCAAAAGTCTATTTTGCCAATAGTAAAGGCGAAATCAAAGAACTTCTTAATAAGGATTTATTACCTCATGGTTTCTCAAAAGAGGACTTGTAATGTTTAAAAGTGGTTTTGTATCGATAATAGGTGAACCAAACGTTGGTAAATCAACCTTTTTAAACCAAGTCTTAAAACAAAAAGTCGCAATTGTTTCCAATAAACCACAAACTACCAGAAATGTTTTTTCTGGTATTTATAATGATGACAATTCCCAAATTATCTTTATTGATACTCCCGGGATTCATCAAGCAAAGACCAAATTAGGCGAATACATGTCGTCAGCTGCTCTCTCAACCGTTAAATCGGTTGATTTAGTAATGTTTATGATCAATGCTTATGATGATGTTTTAGAATATAATCTAAAAATTATGGAAAAACTACAAGGTATCAAAACACCAGTTTTTCTAATTATCAATAAACTTGATACGATAACTGATTTTGATCGCTTAAACGAAGCAGTGGAAGTCTATAAGAATGCATATAATTTTGAAGGTGTATTTGGTATATCTGCTTTAAAAGGTGATAATATTGATTTATTATTACTCGATATTAAAAAGTTTCTTCAAGAAGGGCCAAAATATTACCCAGATGGGGAAATATCAGACCGTCCCGAAACCTTCTTAATTCAAGAATTCATTAGAGAAAAAATCCTCGAATTTACTCATGAAGAGGTTCCACATTCAGTTATGGTATATTTGGAATCAATGAAAAATAAAAAGAATTTAACTGAGATTATGGCAGTAGTAGTAGTTGAAAGAAAATCACAAAAAGGGATTATAATCGGTAAAGGTGGTTCAATGTTAAAAAGAATCGGCTCAGCCGCAAGGACAGACATTGAGGCTCTCTTAAACTCCAAAGTTTATCTTGAACTTTTCTGTAAGGTCGAAGAAAACTGGAGAAATAGAGAGTATTACTTAAAGACATATGGCTATAAAGATACAGAATAGAGGATAAGAAAGTGAATGAATACCAAGGTATTATTCTAAAAAAAATCAGTTATAAAGAGAGTTCGGAAATAATCTATCTTTATACTGACCAAGGTTTAATATCGGTTTTGGTCCATGGCTCAAGAAAAATGAAGAGTCCGTTTTTAAACCTCACAAAAATCCTTAATCAAGTTAAGTTGATTGTCTCTGGTAAAAACTTACAAACACTAAGAGACGGAGAAGTTATAGGTAATTATTCATCAATACACGAATCTTTAGAAAAATATACTTATTGTCTCTTCTTAAGTGAAATGCTTTATTATTTTTCTACCCATGAACATGATCATGAAAAACTCTATAATTTTTTATTAAAAATCTTACCGTTAATAAAAGAAGAAAGCAACTATATTCCTTACATCAATATGTTTGAGTTAAAGCTTTTATATTTATTAGGTGTAAATCCAAATTTGAACAGTTGTATTGTTTGTGAGGAAAAAGACGAATTAACCTTTAGCATTAAAGATGGTGGGGTCTTTTGTAAAACCCATCAAAAAGAGAACTCTTATAACAACCAAACCGTTCAAGCTATAAGAAAACTTTACTATCACGATCTTAACAAGACAAAAGAAATCGACATTGATTTATCGCTTTATAAAGACATCCGAAACTTAATAGATGAGTATTATGAATATCATCTAAATTACTTTTCCAAGACGAGGAAGATGTTAAAAGGACTTATTGGCTATTAATGAGTTCTTTTTTAAATATTATCACGGTTATCGGTTTGACTTAGGTGCATAAAAAGAGTATAATTATAATGAGTTAGTATGCGAAAAAAACGGAGGAAATGGCTTTGAAATATACTATTGAACAACTAAATGCTTATGCTAAAAGATACGGATTTGTCTATCAAGGCTCAGAAATATATGGCGGCTTAGCTAACACCTGGGATTATGGTCCTTTGGGTGTAGAATTAAAAAATAATATAAAGAAATTTTGGTGGAAACGTTTTGTTTCCCAAAACAAATATAATGTTGGAATCGATTCTTCGATTCTTTTAAACCCGAAGGTTTGGGAAGCCACTGGACATGTAGCAGGCTTTAAAGATCCTTTGATGGATTGTAAGGTCTGTAAAGCAAGACATAGAGCAGATAATTTAATTGCCCAATCTTCAAAAAGTGAAGTAGATGCTGATGGTTGGGATTATCAAAAGATGTATGACTATATAATCGAACATAAAATTAAATGCCCAAACTGCGGCAGCGTTGATTATACCGAAATAAGAGAATTTAATCTAATGTTTAAAACTTCTCAAGGTGTTACTCAAGAAAGTAATAACGAAATCTACCTAAGGCCAGAAACGGCTCAAGGAATATTTCTAAACTTTAAAAACATCGTTAGAACATCAAGAAAAAAAGTTCCGTTTGGAATTGGTCAAGTTGGAAAATCTTTTAGAAATGAAATTACTCCTGGTAACTTTGTTTTCCGAACAAGAGAATTCGAGCAAATGGAGTTAGAATTTTTCTGTGTTCCCGGAACAGAAATGGAATGGTTTGGATACTGGAAAAACTTTGCAAAAGAGTTTTTAGTAGAGATTGGATTAAAACCGGAATCAATTAAATTTTATGACCATCCTGCAGAAAAATTATCATTTTACTCAAATGCTACAACAGATGTTTTATATAACTTCCCATGGGGATTTGATGAACTATGGGGTATTGCCTCAAGAACAGACTATGATTTAAAACGTCATCAGGAGTATTCAGGTGAAAATCTTGAATATCTTGATCCTGTTACAAACGAAACCTATTTACCGTATGTAATTGAACCTTCTCTTGGGGTTGAAAGATTATTTTTAGCAGTTTTACTTGATAATCTTGAAGACGAAACTTTAGAAGATGGAGAAATTAGAACACTACTCAAAATTAATAAAGAACTAGCTCCATATCAAGTAAACGTATTACCATTGGTAAAAAAATATCATACTGAAAAATCAGAAGAAGTATATGAACAATTGATGAAGAACTTTGTAGCTTTTTATGATGATGCAGGTAATATTGGTAGAAGATATCGTCGTGCTGATGCGATTGGAACACCATTCTGTGTAACAATTGATAATCAAACCTTAGAAGATGATACGGTAACGGTCAGAGACAGAGACACAATGGAACAAGTAAGAGTTGCTTTAAAAGAACTCAACCAATATCTAAAGAAGCAATTTGATTTATAAGATAAAGATAGAAAGGTAGCTAATGGCCCGATACAGTCAGAAAAAAGTAGAAGAAATTTTAAGAACAGCCGACATCGTCGATGTTATATCTGAGTTTGTATCCTTGCAGCAAGCAGGCAAAAACCTCAAAGGTCTTTGCCCTTTTCACAATGAAAAAACACCATCATTCTTCGTCAGTAAAGAAAGACAACTTTTCAACTGCTTCGGTTGTGGAGAAAAGGGAAACGTCGTTGGTTTTATTCAAAAATATAAACACTTGAATTATGGTGAGGCACTAAACTTTTTAGGTGAGAAATACAACATCATACCCGACCATGAAGACAACTTTAAAAGAACTGATAATAAAGAAAAGTATTACCGAATTAATGAACTTGCAAAACAATTTTTTTCTTTACAATTACTAAATTTAGAAACTGGAAAATCAGGATTAGAATACTTAAGATCTCGGGGTTTTGATGAAGAGACACTTAGTTATTTTGAAATCGGGTTAGCACCTAAATCGGGTAACTTGCTTTATGAGAGTTTGACAAAAGACTTTCATGATTATGAACTTATTGAAGCTGGATTGATTGGCAAAAACGAATCTGACTATTATGATATCTTTAGAAACAAAATCATGTTTCCAATCAAAGATGAATATGGAAAGACAGTTGGTTTTAGCGGTAGAATTTTTAATAACGAAGAGAATACAGCTAAATATGTTAATTCCAGTCAAACTGATATTTTTTCTAAATCAGAGGTATTATTTAATTTAGATAAGGCTATTCCCTACATCAATCAAAATAAGAGAATTATCCTAATGGAGGGATTCTTTGATGTTATGAGTGCTTATAAGGCTAATGTTTTTGAAGCTGTTTGTTCAATGGGAACAGCCCTTACTATTAATCACGCTAAACTAATAAAGAAATATACGGATAATGTCGTTGTTTGTTATGATGGTGACGATGCAGGACTTAGAGCAGCATATAAAGCACTAATCTTATTAGGTCAGGTTGGCTTAGATGTTAAAGTTGCACTTTTACCTAATAAAATGGATCCGGATGAATTTATTAAAAAGAAGTCAAAAGAAGCTTTTCGAAACATCTTAAAAAACAAGCTTTACGATCAATATGATTTTGTTTATGAGATGATTATCAAGGATCACGACTTAACAAAACCTGCGGAAATTGAAAAGGCCAAGAATGCTTTATTCGAGTATTTAAACAAAGTTGCCAGTTCAACCATTAGAGAAATATATTTAAAAAAATTCAGCAATGATACAGCTGTTAATTATGAAGATATCCTCGCAGATTACCACAATTTTCAAATCGCGACAGCGAGGATGTTAAATATTAAACAGAGACAAAATGCAATAATCATAGCACAAGAAAAAAAACGTCTTGCAAACAAAGACGTTGAAGTAGCTGCAAAGACACTTTTGCATTACTATGCAGTTTACCAAGAATCCAGAGAATTTATCTTTAGTCGAATAAACTCAATAAAAATTGATGACAAAAGAATTTCGCAAATTCTATTTACATTAATTTCGCTTTATAGTCAAAAAATCGAGTTAACTGAATTGCAACTTAAAAGAGATTTAAGCGATGTAACGGA
This sequence comes from Tenericutes bacterium HGW-Tenericutes-5, assembly GCA_002839125.1. GTDB lineage: Bacteria > Bacillota_I > Bacilli_A > Izemoplasmatales > Hujiaoplasmataceae > UBA2289. The sequence continues at coordinate 11,158 of PGXI01000009.1, read as the reverse complement.
AGAAGAATTAAAGATTTTCAAAAAGAAAGACAATCAATTTTACAATGAAAAAGAACTTCACGATTGCATCGACACACTTATTAAAAACAAGTACGAAGCGGAAATAATCGAATGCAAAAGAAAAATGAATGAAGCCGAAACTAAAGAGGAAGAAGTCCACTACATAAATAGAATTTATGAGTTAAACCAATTTATCCATAAAATAAAGGAGAATCGCAATGTCAAAAAAACAAGTAATTGATAAATTAATGAACATTTACAAAGAAAAAGGCGAGTTAACAGTACAAGATATTTTCCAAAATATTCGTAAAACTGATAAAGCCTTCGCTGAAGTTATCGCTGAACTTAGTACTCAAGGTGCATTACCTGATGAAATCTTCGCTTTTATAAAAAGTACTGAAGAAAATGACGAAATCAGCCTAGAAGATTTAACTGACGATGACATCAAACCTAGCGATATAGACATGCTAAGAGATTACTCCAAAGAAATCGAAGAAGAATTAATGAAAGAAAAAGTCTTTGATTCTTCTGTATCAATTAAAGTTGACGATCCGGTGAGAATGTATTTAAAAGAAATCGGTAGAGTAGATCTATTGACTGGTGAAGAAGAATACGAGTTAGCTACTTTAATTGACCGTGCTAAAAAAGTCAGAGAAGAATATGATTTTAGAGTGAAAACTGGAGATGAAATTTCTCCTGAAGAAATAGCTGAATACGAAGACATCTTTAAAAAAGGCGAATTCTCTAGCAAAAAACTAGTTGAAGCCAATCTACGATTGGTTGTCTCAATCGCCAAAAAATATGTTTCTCGTGGTTTACAATTTCTTGATCTAATTCAAGAAGGCAATATGGGACTAATGAAGGCTGTTGGTAAGTTTGATTATACCAAAGGCTATAAATTTTCTACCTATGCAACCTGGTGGATCCGTCAGGCAATAACTAGAGCCATCGCCGATCAAGCTAGAACTATTAGAATTCCTGTTCACATGGTTGAAACCATCAATAAGATGGTTAGAACCCAAAGAACTTTAACTCAAGAACTAGAGCGTGAACCTACTCCAGAAGAAGTAGCTGAAAGAATGGGAATTACGGTCGATAGGGTTCAATCAATTCAAAAAACTGCTCAAGAACCAATTTCTTTAGAATCTCCTGTTGGTGAAGAAGAAGATTCTTCTTTAGGTGATTTTATTGCTGATCAAGATATTTTAACACCATATGAGTTTACATCTAAAGAAATGCTTAAAAGAGAACTAGATGCAGCGCTAGAAACTTTAACTGACAGAGAAGAAAAAGTCTTAAGAATGCGCTTTGGATTGCTTGATGGAAAGAGTCGCACTTTAGAAGAAGTTGGAAAAGAATTCAATGTAACTAGAGAAAGAATTCGACAAATTGAAGCTAAAGCAATTCGCAAATTAAGAAGTCCAAATCGTTCGAAAAAATTAAAAGATTTTCATCAAGGCAGCAATCAATGAAATCGTTAAGACTTTTAACCGCAAGTAAATACATCGCTGGATTTAATTGTTTAGCAGATTGTGGTACTGATCATGGTAAGTTACCCATTTACTGTGTAAAAAACAACTTGGTTAAAAAGGCTTATGCTTCAGACAATAAAGAAAAACCTCTAAATAATGCAAAAAAAAATATCCTTGATAATAATGTGCAAAACTCAGTAATTCCGGTTTTCGCTGATGGTCTTACTTATCTAACTGAAGAAGTAGATGTAGTAAGTATCTTAGGAATGGGCGGAAGACTAATCGAATCAATTCTTGAGGAAGCTGACTTAAAAAATGTTAAAAGATTGATTTTAATTGCCAATTCGGAAAACGAAATTCTCAGAACCTTTTTACAAAAAATATATTGGAAGATTATCGCTGAAGAACTTATTCATGAGAACAGAAAAAACTACCAATTAATTGTTCTGGAAAAAGGACAAATGCAGCTTACTAGCTTAGAAAAAGAATTCGGTCCATTTATTATCAAAGAGAAATCAACCCAATTTATCAGTATGATTACAAAACAGATTAATGGGTTAAAAACCGCAGTAAAACATGCAAAAAATGAAGACGTAAAACAAGATTTAAATATACGAATTAGCGAACTGGAGGAGATTATTACATGAATTTAGTTGACATAATTAAATACTTTGAAGGCAAGTTTCCTAAAGATTTAGCATATGAATGGGATAATGTCGGAATTCAGGTCGGAACCTTAAATATACCGGCAAAAAAAGTATTAATTACTTTAGACGTAACTAAAGAAGTTATCAAAGAAGCAATTGATAAAAAAGTCAATATGATCATTTCTCACCATCCACTAATGTTTAATCCATTGGACAAAATTATCTTTGATACCCCAAGAGGTTGGATTATAAAAAACTTAATCAAGCACAATATTACCGTTTATTCTGCTCATACAAATTATGATACCGCAGAAGGTGGTATGAATGATGAATTCGCAAGAATTATTGGTCTAGAAAATGTAAAATTAATGGATGAAGTTGATGGTATTGGCAGATTCGGTGACATTGAAACAGTTAATATTAAAGATTTCATCAAAGACATTAAAGAAAAGTTAAATCTTGATAATGTCAAAGTTATCGGTAGTATTTCTAGAGATGTTTCAAGAGTTGGGATATCTGGTGGGTCAGGATCAAAACATATGTATCAAGCAAAGATGAAAGGTTGTGACGTTTACCTAACGGGAGATGTTACTTATCACACCGCTTTAGACGCTACAAGTCTAGGTTTAACCGTGATTGACATTGGTCATCACGCTGAAAAAATCTTTGTTGATGCAGTTTATAATTTATTAAATGATGAGTTTAAAGAAGTCGAATTTATTAAGTCTGAAATTAACACAAATCCTTACCAACAATATTAAAAGGAGCTTAGGCTCTTTTTTAAAGCTGATAGTGCTTGATTTTTAAAAATACATATGCTAAAATATAATTTGAAGTTCAAACTATTTGAATTTAAAAATTAAATTAGGGGTGTATTATGGAAAGAATCGGAGTAGCAGTTTGTGGTAATTCAGGCATTGATTATTTAGTTCATGACAAAGAGATTAGAAAATTCAGATCGTTATTAAATATTGAGAAAAAAGAATATGAGGATTTCATTGAAATCAACAGTGACGATTTTTACAGTCGCTTAGAAAAGAATCCCGATTTAGACATTTCAACTTCTCAAACTTCTACAGGAAAAATCCTTGAGATGTATGAAGAAATGAAAAATGCTGGTTACACAAAATTAATCGTTATCACGATTTCAAAACTACTTAGCGGAACTTACCAAAACGCTGTTTTAGCAGCTAAAATGATTGATATTGAAGTTATCGTTTATGACTCATTATCTTTAACTTACGTAGAAGCTCTCATGGCAATGACAGCTAAAAAAATGGCTGACGAAAAAAAGAGTGCAGAAGAAATCATTGCACAATTAGACAAGATTAGAGATAACAATCATGTTTATATTACTGTAAACACATTAAAATACTTAGTAAAGAATGGACGTTTGAGCGGAGTTGCCGGCGCAATCGGATCACTTCTTAAATTAAGACCATTACTCCACTTAAGCAAAGAAGGAAAAGTTGAAACTTTAGATAAGATTAGAACGACTTCAAAAGCGAGAGAAGAATTAAAACAAAGGTTCTTAACCGAAGTGAAAGACAAAAACGTTATTCCTTTTATCGTTTATACCAATAATATGGCTGAAATGCTAGATTTAAAAGATGAGTTAGAAACTCATGGCTTAAACGATATATTATTAATTCCTTTGACACCAGTTGTTGGATGTCATGCCGGCCCAGGAACAATGGGAGTGGGATATATTGAAAAAGTATAGTAGAGAAGAAGCAAGAAAAATAATCAATGAGTTGCTGGTTGAAATCTTCAACCGCATCTTAGCTATTGAAGGTCAAAACTTAAAAGATAAAGGCATAAAACTGTCAATGAGTGAAGTTCATGTCTTAGAAGCGATTGAACTAACAGAAGAGCCAACAATGTCAAATATCGCAAAAAGATTAGGCATAACAATTGGTTCATTAACGACAGCAATTAATACTCTTTATCAAAAGGGTTATGTACTAAGAGAAAGAGATCCTGAAGACAGAAGAAAAGTAGTAGTTGGGCTTTTACCAAAAGCAGAAGATGTTCTAAAAGAGCACGATAGTTTCCATGAAGAAATGATTGATTCAATCTTTGAAGAAATGGAATTAGAAAAAGATGAACTTTTGATTGAATCGTTAGATAAACTCTCTTCTTATTTCAAGAAATAGATAAAAAAAATAACGGAATTTTCCGTTATTTTTTTGTTTTATTCAGCGATTACGATGCAATCTACTGGGCAATTTGCTTCACAAACACCACAATCGATGCAAGCATCTTGATCAATTACGTAGATATCTCCTTCAGAAATACAATCTACTGGGCAGTTTTCTTTACAAGTACCACAAGCGATACAAGTATCTAAGATAACTCTTGGCATGTCTGAATCCTCCTTAAAAAGAAACTTTTATATACATATATATAATAACAATCATTAGTCGTTTTGTAAATACAAAATAAAAATTTCATTTCATAAAATATAATTCTTGAATTCCCCCAGTTTCTTTGATAAAATATGTATGTTGTCTAAAGGAGTGGTATATTATGATGGAGTTATGGTTAGCAATAGTATTAATCGTAGTTGCACTATTAGGTGGAGCAGTAGCTGGCTTTTTTATCGCCAGAAACTATTTTAAAAAATACTTAGAGAAAAACCCACCAATCAATGAACAAATGATTAGAGCGATGATGAGTCAAATGGGAAGAAAACCTTCTGAAAAACAAGTTAGACAAGTCATGGCTTCAATGAAACAAGCTAAATAAAGAAATGGTTCCTAAGCATTGCTAGGAACCATCTTTTTTTATGATTTTTTCTTCTTAAAAACAATCTTATTTTCATTACCAGCCAAAATTCTTTTAAAATTGGAACGATGTTTAAATAAAATCAATAACATCAATAAAAAGCTGATAATTACATAGTATAAATCGATTTCAGGAACACCAACAAAGTAAAGAATCAATCCGAAAATAAATGCACACACTGTAACGACAGTAGAGGCTAAGGATGCAAACTTAGAAAGAAGCAGTGTCGCCACAAAAACAGGAAGTAATAGAACCGGTATTGGCCAGTAATAAAAGATTAACATTCCAAATGAAGAAGCAACCCCTTTACCGCCTTTAAATTTCATCCAAACTGGATAGATATGCCCAATTACAGCTGCAGAACCATATACCAGCGGATGAAACATTTCAACGCCAAACCAATCGTTAGCTACTGCTAAAACTAATATCCCACTTTTAAGAGTATCTAATATCAATACCGCAATCCCTATGATAGCACCAAAAACTCTAAAGGCATTTGTAGTGCCTAAATTTCCACTACCATGTTTTCTAATATCGCCTTTTTTTATGTATTTTCCTAATATATATGAAAAGGGAATAGACCCGATAAGATATGCCAATAAAATAAACAAGTATTTTGTCATGATAAACCTCCGACCTTTAAAAATTATACCAAAAAATTATGAAAAAATAAAGATAAATCCATTAAAATTTGATATAATGATTATAGATTTATCAAGGAGCGAGATTATGGACATAAAAGACAACTTATACAATTCGAAATCCATCCAAATTCTAGAAGGCTTAGAAGCTGTTAGAAAACGTCCGGGAATGTACGTGGGTTCTACAGACACTAGAGGCCTTCATCATTTAGTATGGGAAATAATCGATAATTCTATAGATGAAGTTCTTGCAGGATTTGGCACCCAAATTAAAGTTGAAGTAAAAGAAGACAATTCTGTAGTTGTAACCGATGATGGACGCGGCATGCCAGTAGATATTCACTCATCTGGTGTTACAGGGGTAGAAGTAATCTTTACTAAGCTTCATGCCGGTGGCAAGTTCTCCGCTGACGGAGCTTATAAAGTTGCTGGTGGGTTACATGGCGTTGGAGCATCAGTAGTAAATGCACTTAGTGAATTCTTACAAGTTACAATCCACCGTGATGGTTTAATGTATATGATGCGTTTTGAAGATGGTGGTAAAAAAGTAAAAGAACTTGAAGTAATTGGTGAAACTAAAAAAACCGGTACAGAAGTTTGGTTTAAACCAGATCAAAAAGTCTTTTCTACAACATTATTCAATTATCAAACTCTCGAAGAGAGAATTAGAGAGAGCGCCTTCTTAATCAAAGGCCTGAAAATGCAATTAATTGATTACCGTTCAAAACAAAGACAAACCTTTGTTTATGAAAAAGGTATTAAAGAATATGTCCACTACATAAATAAATCAAAAGGAATGTTACACGATCCCGTGTATTTTTTTGGAGTTCAATCAAAAATTGAAGTAGAAGTTGCCTTTGGCTATACCAAAGCCTTTAATGAAAATATTATTTCTTTTGTTAATAACGTTAGAACAAAAGATGGTGGGACTCATGAAACTGGTTTTAAATCTGCTTTCACCAAAATCTTTAATGATTATGGTAGAAGAATGAACCTTATCAAAGAAAGAGACCTCTCACTAGAAGGAACTCATGTAAGAGAAGGCTTAACGGCTATCATCTCTATTAGAGTTCCCGAAGATTTATTACAATTTGAAGGTCAAACAAAGAATAAATTAGGCTCTCCGGAAGCACGTCCTGCAGTTGAAGTTATCGTATCTGATAAACTTAATGTTTATTTAACAGAAAACCCAAAAATTGCCAGCAGTTTAATCGAAAAAGCTGTTGATGCAAGAAATGCTTGGGAAGCCGCAAGAAAAGCTAGAGACGATGCTAGAATCGTTAAGAAGATTAAGAAAAAGGAAACCATTCTTTCTGGAAAATTAGCACCAGCCAGTTCGAAAAATCCGGAAATTAAAGAGTTATTCTTAGTTGAAGGTGACTCAGCCGGAGGTTCTGCTAAACAAGGCAGGGACAGAATGTTTCAAGCAATCTTGCCTTTAAGAGGGAAAGTAATCAACGCTGAAAAACAAAGAATGGAAGAAGTCTTCAAAAATGAAGAAATCTCAACAATAATCTCCACTATCGGAGCTGGTATTGGTAGTGAATTTGATGTTACAAAATCAAATTACAACAAAGTTATCATCATGACCGATGCCGATACCGATGGTGCCCACATTCAAGTGCTTTTAATCACTTTCTTCTTTAGATATATGCCAGAACTGATTGAAGCTGGAAAACTGTATCTAGCTCAACCACCACTTTACAAGATTACTTCAAGCAAGAAGGAATCTCTTTATGCGTGGGATGAAGAACAAAGAGAAGCAATTTGTCAAAAGTATAAAACCTATACAATCCAACGCTATAAAGGTCTTGGTGAAATGAACTCAGAACAACTTTGGGATACAACAATGAACCCGAAATCAAGAACTCTTGTTCAAGTTAGAATTGATGATTTAGCTGAAGCGGATTTAAGAATTTCGGTTTTAATGGGTGACAAAGTAGAACCAAGAAAAGAGTGGATTGACACCAATGTGTCATTTGAAAATGAAGATGATGATTTTATGATTGAAGGTGTTATCAATGGCTAAATCTGTTAAGAAAAAAATTGATGAGTTTTTAGAAGAAAAAATAATTCCTGTTAATCTTGAAGACATCGTTGGTGAAAGATTTGGTCGTTATTCAAAATACATTATTCAAGATAGAGCTTTACCTGACGTTAGAGATGGATTAAAACCGGTTCAAAGAAGAATTCTTTTCGCAATGAATGAACTTGGTATGGGTTCAACAAAACCTTACAAGAAATCCGCGAGAATCGTTGGAGAGGTTATCGGTAAATACCATCCTCATGGAGATACTAGTGTTTATGATGCAATGGTGAGAATGTCTCAGCACTGGAAATTAGGGACACTTCTAATCGACATGCACGGAAATAACGGTTCAGTCGATAATGACCCTGCAGCCGCAATGCGTTATACTGAAGCAAGACTAACATCATACGCAGAAGCGCTTTTAAAAGATATCGACAAAAAAACTGTTACATTCATCCCAAACTTCGATGATTGTGAGCTTGAACCAGTGGTTTTACCAGCAAAATTTCCTAATCTTTTAGTTAATGGGGGAACTGGTATGGCTACAGGCTACGCCACAAATATACCGCCTCACAATCTAACAGAAGTATTGAAAGCAACAATATATAAAATAAAAAATCCCCAAGCAGATCTTGATGATTTAATAAACATCCTTCCTGGGCCTGATTTTCCAACTGGAGCAATTATTGAAGGGACAAAAGAAATCAAAAAAGCCTTTCAAACCGGAAAAGGTAAGATCGTTATTAAAGCTAAAGCTGAAGTTGAGGATACTTCAATAGTAATCACTGAAATACCTTATGAAGTGAATAAAGCTGACCTTGTAAGAAGAATTGATGAAATTCGCTTACAAAAGAAGATCGATGGAATCCTAGAAGTCAATGACCTCTCTGACCGTGAAGGAATTAGAATTGTCATCAAACTTAAAAAAGAAATCGCATCTGATGTCGTTTTAGCTTATCTATACAAAAATACCGATCTTAGTACGACATATAACTACAATATGGTCGCAATCAGTCAAAGAAGTCCTAAACTTCTTTCATTAGAAGAAATTCTTAATCAGTATATTCAACATCAAAAAGAAATGATTAGGAATCGTTCAAATTACGAATTAACACAAACCGAAAGACGTAAACACATCGTTTCTGGTTTTTTAAAGATGGTTTCTGTATTAGATGAAGTAATCGCACTAATTAGATCGTCAATGGGTAAAAAGGACGCCATTAATAAAATCATGGAAAGTTTTGAGTTTACTGAAGTTCAAGCAGATGCAATCGTTTCCTTACAACTATACCGTTTATCTACAACGGATGTAACACAAATGAAAAAAGAAAGCAAAGAATTATCAGATATAATTACGCATTTAAAGAAAATTCTCAGCAATGAAGAAGAACTAGAAAATGCAGTAGTTGAAGAGCTAGAAGAAGTAATGAATAATCACATAGTTCCAAGAAAATCTATAATATCTGGGCAAATTCAAAAACTAGAAATTGATGAACAAGAATTAATTGAAAATGAAAATGTAATGTTCGTTGTTTCTAAAGATGGATATATTAAAAGAACTTCACTAAAATCCTATCAAGCAACCCAAACTGAAACCGGACTTAAAGATGGTGACATGATTTTAAAACAAACAGAAGTCAATACTAGAAATACAATACTGTTTTTCACAAACTTCGGAAATTTCATCTCCATACCAGTACATAAGATACCTGACATGAAATACCGAGACATGGGGGATTTTATTGGAAATTACGCTCAATTAATCGATAAAGAAACAATTGTTGATTATCTAGTTATCGATGAATTTGATGATGAAAGAGACGTTTTATTAGCTAATCAAGACGGACAAGTTAAACGAGTAATGTTAAACGAGTTCCAAAAAACAAGAACCAACCGAACCTTCAATTGTTTACCAGCCAACAAACATAATCAACTTGTTAGTGTTGATTTAAAAGAAGCGTTTGATAAGGATATCATCTTGGTAACCGAACATGGATATGTTCTAAAATACGATTTAGAGGAAGTGTCTACGCAGTCATTAAACGCCAAAGGCGTTAAAGGTATCAACTTGCGAGATGACTTATTAGTAGGCGCTAAATACGCTACGACTATCAATAAAGATGAAGTGATTATGTTGACAAATCGAGGTGGTTTAAAACGCGAATTTGTCAGCAATATTGAATATTCTCATCGTCCTGCAAAAGGCAAGAGATACCTAAAAACTGTTCAAAGCAATCCTTATCGTTTTGTTTCAATGACAACAGAAAATATCTTTAGACTAAAAGAATTTATCACAGTAAGATTGCTTGCGAAGAAGAAAGATTTAACGATTCCAGGCGTTGACTTAAAACCAGATCGATATGAGAATGGTATTCCTTATCTAGATAAATCCGATCAACCTTTTAAAATGATGATTGAAATTAACAATTACCATGAAAATAAATTTATTCTTATTGATTTAATCGATGTTATTGAACCGGTTGAAGTTGAAGAAACTGATGAAGTAATGAATGAACTCGAAAAAATCATCTCAAGCGCAAGTGAAAAAGAAGAAACAACATCTTATTTTGAAGAAAAAGTAGAAGATAACTTTGAAGAAGAAACAGAAAAAGATGATGAAGAAGATGATGATTTTGAAGATATCATCCAACAAACTTTATTTTAAGAAAGAAGTGAGAAAATATGAAAAAAATCTTATTTATATTTATAGTAATAATATCACTGTTTTTGACAGGTTGTGGTTTTAACTTCACGCAAACAACCACTGAACCAATAATTATCGATACTGAAAATTTCTTAGAAATTACCACAGTTGAAGAGTTAAAAGCAATGGATTTAAATAAGTCATATATCCTTATGAACAATCTTGATTTACAGGCCGAAGAATGGATTCCTTTAGGATCTTACAATCAACCATTTAGAGGACACTTTGATGGAAATGGCTTTGAAATTGTTAATTTAACGATTACTCAAGAACATATCTATACAGGTTTATTCGGTTATGTTGAAGGGAACATCTCAGATTTAACCATTAAAGACTTTTCCATCAACTACACCACAGATAAAATAACTTTCGTCGGCGGCTTAGCCGGTAATAGTAGTGGTGAAGTTATAAATGTTACCTTGAATGGAGAAATAACTGTAACTAACAACGACTCAAACACTTATGCGGGTCTTTTACTAGGGCAATCCTCAGAAAACTCATATGCTGGAAATATTAGTAATTTTCTTCCTAATAACATTACTAATAATCAAGCAAACGGTGATTTAACAATAGTTTCTGAAAGAATCGCTTTTGTCGGTGGTCTTATCGGAAAAAGTTATAACTCAAAAATTTCAGAGAATTTCGTCCAAGCCACAATCGATGTTACATCAACTGAAGATATGGTCAATGTTGGTGGACTTATCGGACATAATTATGGTGGTATTACCGCTGGTTATGAAATTGAAAGAAAAGCTAAAGATGTTACTGTTTCTAATAATATTGCCTTCAGTCAAATCACAGCAGTTAGCCTTTTAAACAACGGTTATATCGGTGGGTTAATCGGTTATAATAATTTTGGTGATAACCATGATAATTTC
>PGXI01000008.1 GCA_002839125.1 Tenericutes bacterium HGW-Tenericutes-5 | reverse complement strand
CATATTTTTTTCTTTTTACAATAATATTATGATAATTTACTAATTTTCAATTCTTCTAAATAATGAAAATGATATAATAATAACTATAATAATCATTGAGGAGTACTTATGGAAAGAATAATCGAAGTAAAGAATCTTAAAAAGAATTATGGAAATGTTGAGGCTGTAAAAGGCATCGACTTCTATGTTGATAGTGGTAGTCTATTTGCTTTTTTAGGACCAAATGGCGCCGGTAAATCAACAACAATTAATATCCTGTCCACTTTGCTTACAAAGGATGAGGGTGAAGTTGAGGTTAATGGATTTAGATTGGGAGAACATGAGGACGAAATTAGAAGTTCAATTGGAATTGTTTTCCAAGAAGGAGTTTTAGACCCTCTGCTTTCAGTCAAGGAAAATTTAGAAGTGAGAGGCAGTTTCTATAAAATGCCGAAAGAGGTTTTAAAAGAAAGAATTGATAAAGCCTTAAAAACTACTGGCATTGAGAATATTGCTAGCAGAAAATATGGTTCGTTATCGGGGGGGCAAAAACGAAGAACCGATATCGCAAGAGCACTTTTACATTCACCAAAAATTCTATTTTTAGATGAACCAACAACCGGTCTTGATCCACAAACGAGAAAGAATGTTTGGACAACAATAATGCATCTGAAAACAGAAGAAAAAATGACAATATTCCTTACAACTCATTATATGGAAGAAGCTGATATGGCTGATTATGTTGTAATTATTGATAATGGTGAAGTAGTCGCAAAAGGAACGCCATCATACTTAAAAGATACTTTTTCGAATGATATTTTAAGGATTAAACCAAAAAACACTGATGAACTCGAAAAGTACTTAACGGCTAAAAGCATAAGGTTTGAGAAAAAAATTGATGTGTTCATCATTAGGTTGGAACACACTTTGGATAGTATTGATATCATCAATGGAACAAAAGAAAATATTGAGTCATTTCAAGTTCTAAACGGAACTTTAGATGATGCATTCATTAATATCACTGGGAAGGAGATAAGAGAATGATTTTAAGTTTAGTAAAGCGAAATCTTAAACTTTATTTTAGAGACAAAGTATCAGTTTTCTTTTCTCTTCTTGGTGTGTTTATCATTATCGGTCTTTATGTAATATTCCTTGGAAACATGATGACTGGGTATATGGATAGTTTTATCGGCGATTTATCAACTTCACAGTCTTTAATGAGAAGTTGGATCATGGCAGGTGTAATCTCAGTTACAACGATTACTACTTGTAATGGAGCTTTTGGAATAATGGTAGAAGATACCGCATTAAACCGTATGCGAGATTTTAAAGTCTCTCCAATCAAAAGATGGCAGTTAGTATTATCTTATGTAATATCAGCTATGGTTGTTGGTATTTTGATGAGTCTTTTGACACTTGTTTTGAGTGAAGGATACATTTATATTAGCGGTGGTACGATTTTATCTTTTTCAGCTTTATTGAAAGTTTTGTTCTTTATTCTTTTATCAGTTTTTTCTAGTTCTGCACTTATATTCTTTATTATGTCGTTTTTAAAAAGCCAAAACGCTTTCGGGACTGCAAGCTCAATAATCGGAACTTTAATTGGGTTTTTAACCGGTATTTATATCCCGATAGGAAATCTTCCTTCAGGCGTTCAAACAATCATAAAAGTCTTCCCACTATCTCACTCAGGTGTATTGTTGAGACAAGTTATGATGAATGAAGTTGTTGATATAACCTACATACCAAATAACTTAAGAATTTTTTTAGGAATAAACTATGAAATCGGCGGGGAATTTTTGTCTAATATAGTACATATTGCTTACCTTTTAATCAGTGGTGTGGTATTCTATTTACTAGCAATTATTGTTGTATCAAGAAAGAGGAGTAAATAGTGAAGTTAGATTTTTATAACTATAGTATTGATGGATTAAAACAACTGCTAGTTAATAGCGGTTTTAAAGCGTATAATGCCGATCAATTATTTAAATGGGTCTACGAAATGAACATAACAAAAGCTGAAGAGATGACCAATATTTCCAAGGATTTAAGAACATTTGTTGAAGAAAACTTTGACTTCAGTTCTTTAGAACTTGTGACTAAACAAGAATCCTCATCAGGTACAAATAAATTTTTGTTCAAATTGAAAGATGGAATTATCATTGAATCAGTTTTGATGGAACATGATTATGGCTTAAGCTTATGTGTTACTTCGCAAGCCGGTTGTTCTATGGGTTGCAGTTTCTGCGCTTCCGGCTTAATCAATAAACAAAGAGACCTGACTACAGCAGAACTAGTAAATCAAATTATTTCTGTTCAAAAAATTAATTCGGTCAAGATTTCTCATATTGTCGTTATGGGAACAGGTGAACCATTTGATAACTATGATAATGTAATGAACTTTATTAGAGTTATCAATTATAAACACGGACTACAAATTGGATCTCGTCATATAACTGTTTCTACTTGTGGAATTGTGCCAAAGATTTATGATTTTGCAAAAGAAGAAATCAAAGCTAATCTAGCAATATCTTTACATGCACCAAACAATGAACTTAGAAATCGCTTAATGAAAATAAATAAGGTCTATCCAATTCATGATGTTATCGAAGCTTCTAAAGACTATTTTGAAATAACTAAAAGAAGAGTAACTTTTGAATACATTTTACTAAAAGGTGTGAATGATGAAATTCATCATGCAAATGAGTTAAGTGATCTAATCAGAGGAATTAACTGTTACGTAAATTTAATACCTTATAATCCTGTAAACGAATTTGGGTATGAGAAAACAGATGAAAGAAGAGCTGTTAAGTTTTATCAGCAACTTATAAAGCGAGGAATCAATGTTACACTGCGAAAAGAAATGGGTTCCGATATTGATGCTGCATGTGGTCAATTAAGGTTAAAGAACCTAAAGTAAACGCTTTTACAACATTGACTAAAACACAATATTTTGGTAAAATATAAGATGTTTATTTTAAAGGATAAAGGTGATGAAAATGAAAAAAGAAATTAAAAGGATTGCCCTTTTAACCGGAGGGGGAGATTGTTCTGGTTTAAATGCTGTAATTAGAGCGGTTGTTAAATCTGCTATTCTGAAATATAACTATGAAGTTATTGGTTTTATGGGTGGCTATCATGGGCTTTATATGAATGACTACATTAAGTTAGATTTGAAGAATGTAGCAGGAATTTTCCATCAAGGTGGAACAATTCTAAAAATGAGTAATAAAGACAACCTATTCAACTTCAAAACAGTAGATGATAAAGGTAAAGTTGTATACAAAGATGTATCTGACGTAGCAATAGAAAATTTGAAGAAATTAAACATTGATGCATTAATTATCATCGGTGGGGATGGAACCTTAACTTCTGCTAGAGACTTTGCTAGAAAAGGTGTTAATGTTGTTGGTATTCCAAAAACAATTGATAATGACGTTCCGGCAACGGAAATCACATTCGGTTACCGTACTGCTTTAGATCACATTATGCTAAGTCTTGATGCATTACACACAACAGCTTATTCTCATGACCGAGTAATGATTTTAGAAGTTATGGGTAGAAATGCTGGTTGGCTAGCTTTAGAAGGTGGTATTGCGGGTTCTGCAGATGTTATTTTAATACCAGAAATCCCATATGATATCAATTCAGTGGCTAAAACAGTTTTCGATCGATATAACCGTGGTTCAAAATTTACTATCATTTGTGTCAGTGAAGGCGCTAAACCAGTTGATGGAGATGTAACTATCAAGGCCATTGACAAAGATAGTCCAGATTCAATCAAATTAGGTGGAGTTGGAGATATACTCGCTGCTAAATTAGAAAAAGTAATTAAACCAGTTACTGGTCAAGATATTCGGGTTACAACTCTTGGATATATTCAAAGAGGTGGGGTAACAAATACATTTGACCGTGTACTAGGAACCAAATATGGTGCATACTCAGTTGACATGATTGCAAGAAACGAATTTGGCAGAATGGTTATCATCCAAAATGATAGAATGGATTCTGTTAGAATCGAAGAAGTAGTAGGCTCAGGGAAAACTGGTCAAACTTCAAGTGGTGGAGCGAGAATCGTTAATCCACATGGAGATTTAGTAAACGCGGCCAGAGATATAGGAATAACTTTTGGAGACTAATGGAGGAGAAATTATGGAATTAAAAGGAAGTAAGACAGAAAAGAACTTAATGGAAGCTTTTGCTGGAGAATCAATGGCAAGAAACAAGTATACCTTCTACGCTTCTAAAGCAAGAAAAGAAGGATACGAAGAAATTGCTGAATTTTTTGAAGAAACTGCTATCAATGAAAGAGAACATGGTAAAATTTGGTTTAAATTATTACATGATGGTGGAATTCCTACAACCGAAGTTAACTTACAAGACGGAGTTGATGGAGAACACTACGAATGGACTGACATGTACAAAGGTTTCGCTGAGACAGCTAAAGAAGAAGGATTCAAGAAAATAGCTTTCCTTTTCGAAAAAGTCGCTGAAATCGAAAAAAGACACGAAGAAAGATACAAAGCATTATTAGAAAGACTTAAGAATGATGAAGCCTTCATGTCTGATAATGACTCAGAAGTTTGGATTTGTATTAATTGCGGTCATTTGCATTTTGGAAAAAAAGCTCCAAACATTTGTCCGGTATGTGATCATCCGCAAGCGTACTTCAAAAGACATCACCAAAGTATTTAATTAAAAGAAGGCTAAGCCTTCTTTTTTTACGCTTTGTTTGTTTTTGTATTGAAATTTCATGATATAATATATTTAAGTTTTATGAAAGGTGATATAGATTGGATAAAAAAGGTAGAATCATTAAATTAATCGGTGGATTGTACACAGTAGTCGATGATACAAAAAAGAGATATACTTTAAAACCGTTAGGGATTTTTAGACATAGAAATATCCAACCGAAAGTTGGAGATTTAGTAACATTCAATGAAGATTCAATAATTGATGTTGAAGACAGATCTAACGATTTATATCGTCCGATGATTGCTAATGTTGATCAAGTCTTGCTGGTTAATTCCGCTAAAAAACCAGATTTTAGTTTTCTTTTACTAGATAAATTTTTGACTTTAATTGAAGCTAATAATATCTTACCTATCATAATAATAACTAAGGTTGATTTGTTAGAATCGGCCGAATTAGAGGCCTTAAAAGCTAAAATAAATTATTACGAAAAATTATATACAGTGATATATTTTAGCGCTAAGACCTTTGAAGGCAAACAAGAAGTCCTCGATATCACCAAAAATAAAGTTAATGTATTAGCAGGACAAACTGGTGCCGGCAAATCATCACTACTAAACGCTATAGATCCTAATTTGAATATAGAAACCAATGAGATTTCTGAAGCTTTAGGAAGAGGTAAACATACAACTAGACATGTTGAGTTAATTACTTTTGGAGAAGGTTATATAGCAGATACACCAGGCTTTTCAAAACTTGAGTTTGTTGATTATCAAGCTGACCAAATCAGATATTACTTTCCTGACTTTTTTAAACTTAGTTCCAAATGTAAATTCTATGAATGTACTCATATTCATGAGCCGGGTTGTGAAATTATTAAGGCTTATGAATCAGGTGGAATATTGAAAGAAAGATATGAAGATTATAAGTTTATTTATAATGAAATCAAATTGCAAAAACCAATTTACAGGAGGGATGTTAAATGATTTTATCACCATCATTCTTAAGCTGTGATTTTAAGAATCTAAAAGAAGAAATAATATCTGTAAAAAAAGCTAGATGGTTACATTTCGATGTTATGGATGGGTTATTCGTAACGAACACAACCTATAATCATGAAATGGTTAAAACTATCAAAGCTTTTAGTGAACAGTTCTTTGATGTGCACTTAATGATTGAAACCCCAGAAAAATATTACAATGATTATATAGAAGCTGGTGCTGACTTAATTACATTTCATTATGAAGCCGTTCAAGACATTTTTGGGTTGATTAAAAATATCAAGGATAAGAATGTTTTAGTAGGGATTTCAATCAAACCTGATACTGACGTAAGAGTCTTAGACAAGTATCTTCCGGATTTGGATTTAATCTTAATAATGAGTGTTGAACCAGGTAAAGGCGGACAAAAATTCATTCCTGAATCAATCGATAAAATTAAATATCTAGCAGAAAAAAGAAGAATCTTTAACTATAAATATTTGATTGAAGTAGATGGCGGGATCAATCTAGAAACCGCTAAAACAGTTAAAGATGCGGGATGTGATGTAATTGTTGTTGGTTCATTTATATTTAACCAAGAGAATCGCAATGATTTGATTGGAGAGTTAGAAAATGTCTAGAAAAATTAAGATTTTTTGCGGACCTAATACCTACGATTTTAAATCCCTTTATTTTGAAGAATCCAATGAGTATCTAGTCGGAATTGATTCGGGATTAGAATACTTATTCACACTAGATAAGAAAATCGATTTGGCAGTTGGTGATTTTGACTCGATAAAGAAAGAATCGATTGAAATAATTAATAAAAAATGCAAACAAGTCATAAATCTAGATATAAATAAAAACATGACTGATTTAGCTTATGCACTTGATTATATTTATAATAATATGGGTTATGATGAAATTGAGGTTTATGGCGGTATTGCCGGTAGAATCGATCATTTTCTCGCTAATCTAAATTTGATTTCTAAATATGACTTTTCGATGAGAGATAATCATCACTATATTTATATGCTATCAAAAGGAAAGCATAACATTAAAAACTTTAAAAAATATATCTCATTCTTTGCCTTAGAAGATGTTTATGAATTAACTTTGAAAGGTTTTAAGTTTGACTTAGATAGTTATTACCTAAGCACCAATGATTCGCTTTGTGTATCTAATGAAGGAAGCGGTCTAGTGGATTTCAACAAAGGTAAGTTGCTCGTAATTATGAGCGACGACAAAAAATAAAGCTTTAACATTTTAGCCTTTAAGGAGGTATTTGCATGAAGAAAGTTCTAATATTTTTTACAGTATTTTTATTATTTACAGTTCTTGTAGGGTGTAATGGTCTTTTTGACCCGGTTGAAACACCAACAAGAACTTATTTGACAAGGCCACCAGTTCCTACCACTGGTTCTAATACAATTAATGAAGATTTGATTATCTCTGATTTGTATGAAAGAATCTATGAATCTTTGTATGAAGATGTTAAAAACGAAGTTATTGAAGACATCGCTGAAGAAAGATTTCAAACATTATATGACTCAGTTATTTCAACCCTTTTACAAGAAATCGAAAATGGTAATATAACTGTCACAGCGGAAACTGTAGTTGATATGATTCTATCATTAGAAGCATCGCAAGCCGCTACAGTAGTTGGAGTAAGATCACTTAATGCAAATGGTGTCATCATAGCTGTAGGTTCTGGAGTAATATATAAACATGTTGACGATAAGTATTATGTTGTGACCAATAATCATGTTGTTGAACAAGGTGTATCTTTCACAGTGGTGTTTGAAGATGGAACAGAAATTGCCGCAATTAATCGCGGGGTAGATGAACTTGTTGATTTAGCAGTATTATACTTTTTTAGCGAAAACGAATATGATGTAGCAGAATTTGGTGACTCTGATGCTTTACAAAAAGGGGAAATGGTTGTAGCCGTCGGACATCCTTCGGGATTCAATTATTTTGGTTCGATGACTCTTGGTATAGTCTCAGGATTAAAACGTTATTTTGACATCGATAATGATGGTGTAAATGATATGTTTGTCGGATACATTCAACATGATGCAGCAATCAATTCAGGAAATAGCGGTGGAGCACTGTTTGATTTGAATGGTAAACTTATCGGAATCAACGTTATAAAATTAACCTCTGTTAATATTGAAGGAATGGGGTTTGCAATTCCATCAACTTTAGTACAAGCAATTGTTAGTGACATTGAAGAGTTTGGTTATTCAATGCAAAAACCAGTATTAGGAATAAGATTTGTTGATATCAAAAACAATCGCGCTTTCTTCACGACAAATGACATTACTTTGCCAACTGGTATCGAAAGTGGTTTTTATATCTTAGAAGTAGAAGCAAACAAAACAATGGATGGATTATTACAAGCTGGAGATATAATTATTCAAATTGGAGATGTTGTGATCGAATCTAGTACTCAATTTGTCGAAGAGTTTTCAATATACCGAGTAGGCGATATTATCGATATCGTAATCATCCGCAATAATGAAACAATAACATTATCCGACGTTGAACTAAAGGCGGCGGTACAATGAAAAAACTAACGATATTTTTCGCCTTAATTATAATATTTGCTTTCGGTACGATTTCTGTTTATGGTGAAACTACCGAAGCGCCAACAACAACTTTTTTAACTCAAACATCAGCTATTTCAGAACCAAACGATGATAAAATCTATTATTATGATGATTATCAAGATTTGATTGATCAAGTTTATCAAGATGTTTATGATGATATCTACGAAGAACTATATAACGAAATAATCAATGATATCAATTCTCAATTCTATGAGGATATCTATCAATCAGTCACAGATAAAGTTAATGAAATGCTACAAAACACAGAGTTTTCAGTTTATGTCGATGATTTCCAACAACAACTTTATGATGTTATCGAAATAGCCGATAGCTCAGTTTTAGGTGTGGTTTCATATCTTGGAACAGAAGCTAAAGGTGTTGGATCAGGCGTGGTTTATCGCTATGACGAACAAACCGAATATTACTACCTTATTACTAATCATCACGTTGTAAAAGAAGGAAATAATTTTTCCGTAGCTTTTAGTGATTCAAGTGAATATGTTGCTGACCTAATAGGCTATGATACTGAAGTAGATATCGCCATCTTAAAGTTTAAAGCAGCTGATAAACCAAATATTACCATATCTGACTTATCTACCAGCAACAACCTCACCAAAGGTATCTTTGTTTTATCATCAGGAAATCCATCAGGATTAAACTTTTTTGGTTCAGTAACACTAGGGATAATCGGCGGTTTAGAGAGAAAAATCGATGATAATGAATACATCGATTACATTCAACATGATTCCGCTATAAACCCTGGAAATAGCGGTGGACCAATCTATAATTTAAATGGAGAAGTTATTGGGATCAATGTTTCAAAGTTAGCTGATACTAGTATTGAAGGTATGGGATTTGCAATTCCGATTGATTTAGTAAAAAGAGTTATTGAAAGAATTGAAAATGGAACTTTAACAGTCAATACAATAATGCCTCGGTTGGGAGCTCTATATTATGAAGTGCCTAATTACTATAACAATGGACAGGTATCTGTAAAAAACTTAATTATTAATGGCGCTAGACGTACTGATGCAATCACCTTGGACTTACCTTCGGGAATTGATTACGGATTGTTAGTTTATGATATAATAACTTTACAAACGCTTTATAATACACCGATAAAAAGTGGTGATTTAATTTACCGAATCAACGATGTTTTAATCGAAGATGAAGCGGCTTATTTTGAATATATATACAATAATTTTGAAGCGGGAGATTCAGTAACAATCTACTATTACGAACTAGATGATATCAACTTGGAATACAATCCAATTCCCCAAAATTATGAAGTTACTTTTAGTTAAAAAAGAAAAAAGCAGAAATAATCTGCTTTTCCTATTTTATTCGGTTAAAAATTTAAGCTCTTTCAACTTTACCTGATTTTAACGCTCTAGCAGAAACGTAAACTCGTTTTACTTGACCATCTTCATCGATAATTCTGACTTTTTGCAGGTTTGCTTTCCATTGTTTTCTTGTAGCGTGCAAAGAATGTGAACGGTTGTTACCAGTCATAAATTTTTTACCTGTTACACTGCATACTCTAGGCATGATATCACTCCGTTTCTTCTAAAGATTTCAGCAGTACTATTTTATCATATATACATAAAATTGCAAGAAAAAAATATTATATTTTCTGATAACGCTCGCGATATTCAAAATAATTGCAATTTTGAAATGCTTGTGTTATAATGCTATTGCTTTTTTTGAGCATAAAATTAGTCGAAAAATGAAACATCCAAAAAAATAAAGAGGGGTTTTAACTATGTCTACAAATTTATTAGACGGCAAATTATTTAGAGATTTGATTATTAATGGTAGCGTAAAACTGAAAAACAATATGAATAGAATAAACGATTTAAATGTCTTTCCTGTACCTGATGGAGACACTGGATCGAATATGTCAGCTACCATGTCAGCAGGGGCAAACGCAATTAGAGAATCACAAGAAAACTCAATCGGTAAGGTCGCAAAGGCTTTAGCAAGAGGAATGCTTATGGGAGCCCGCGGTAATAGCGGTGTAATCTTGTCTCAGTTATTTAGTGGAATCGCTAAAGGATTAATTGATAAGGACGAGATTGACGTTGAAGGTTTCTCATACGCTTTAAGAAGTGGTGTAGAACAAGCTTATTCAGCTGTAATTCACCCGGTTGAAGGAACAATGCTTACCGTATCTAGAGAAGGTGCTGATGAAGCAATCTCTGTTTACCAAGACGTTGATGATTTTGAAGAGTTATTTGAACTATATATTAAAGAATTATACGCATCTTTAGAAAGAACACCGGATCTACTACCAGTTTTAAAAGAGGTAGGAGTTGTTGATTCCGGTGGCGCAGGATTTATTGAAATTGTTGAAGGCATGAGAGACGCTTTAATCGGTAAAATTTATACTGATAAAGTTGAACCTTCTTCAGATTATAAAGTAGATTTAACAAATTATAAACACGCTGAAGGTGAAGACTTCGGTTATTGTACAGAGTTCATTATGCAAATCGAGAAAATGAGTGAATTTTCACAAAAAGATTTTATCGATATGATTTCACCTCTTGGTAATTCGTTAGTTGTTGTCCAAGATGAAAACATTCTAAAGGTACACATCCATACGCAAACACCTGGAGATGCACTTAACTTAGCACAACATTTTGGTTTCTTTGTTAATTTAAAAATTGAAAACATGAACCTTCAACATACTGAAGTACTGATTCATCAAGAAGCAGACCTTCAAGATGACTGTGAATGCGGTCATGATCACTCCGCTTCAGTTGCACCAAGAATTAAGAAGAAATATGCAATTGTTGCAGTAGTTAATGGTAAAGGTTTAAAAGACACATTTATTGAAATGGGTTGTGACTATATTATCGATGGTGGGCAAACTATGAATCCTTCAGTTGAAGACTTCGTAAAAGCCGTTGAACAAATTAATGCAGATCATATCATCATTATCCCTAATAACAAAAACGTAATGTTATCAGCTGAGACTGCAAGAGATATGATTGAAGATAAAGATGTGTATGTATTAAAGGCTAAAACAGTTGCCCAAGGATATTCTGCATTAACAATGTTTGATGCTACTCAAGAAATCGACAGTAATATAGATGAAATGAGCGAGTATTTAACAAAGGTAAAAACAGGCGAAGTAACCTTCGCAATTAGAGATTCAAAGAATAACGGAATTGAAATCCTTAAGGATGACTTCATGGGAATCCTAGACGGACAGATAATCACTACACACAAAGAAAGAACAGAAGTTGTTAGAACTTTAATTAAACAAATGGCTAGCGAAACATCAGAAATTCTGACAATTATGTATGGTATAGGCGTCGACAAAAAAGAAGTTGATGAGTTAGTTGACTTTATTGACGATGAACTTGGTTTAGAAGTTGATGTTATCAACGGTGGACAAGATATCTACTCATACATTATTTCCTTAGAATAAAAAAATATTGAGTATCTTCGGATACTCTTTTTTTTATAAAAAATTTACATTAATTTATTCAAAACATCCACTTAAAAAAATTAATCTTAGTGTTATAATATACATACATAATTTTGTATTTTTTGCGAGGTAAAATGTTACTTAAAGAAATTTCAGGAGTAGGTAAAACTACACTAAGTAAATTAAACGCTTTAAATATCACATCCATAGAAGATGTGCTTTTATGCTTTCCTAAAAAATATGAGATCAATAAATTAGATGATATAAGCTCACGAAAAATTAATACCCAAATGATGTTTTCTTGTCAGGTCATTAGTAAACCAAAACTCTTTTATATCCGAAAAAGACTAACAAAACTGTCTTTTCAATGCGAAATAAATACTTTTAAATTTCAAGTCTCAATATTCAATCGAGAATTTCTTTCTCATTCTTTAAATGTCGGAGTATTTATAGTTGTTTCCGGAAAATTCCTCAAAAATTTTAATAACTTTACAGCTAGTAATTTAGTACTATTAGAGAACTTTAAAGAGGGTATTAAACCTATCTATGGAATTAATGATATAACTGAACATCGCATGACTACTATTGTAAGTAACATCCTGCAAAACGATTATAATATAGATGATAACATACCTGAGTTTATAAAAAATGAACAACAATTCTCCAATATCAATAAAATCATCACTTCCATTCATCAACCTAAATCCTTAGATGAAATTCAAAACGCAAAAAAGCGATTAATTTATGAAGAGTTTCTTAGGTTTGGAATTAGAATTGAGTTAATAAAAAAATTAAACTCAAGAATTACTTCACCAAAGAAAAATTACGATATCAATATTATTAGAAACTTTATAAAAAAACTTCCCTTTGAACTAACAAACGATCAAAAGCAAGCAACGAATGAAATTTTCTTAGATTTCAAAAAGAGCACAAGAATGAATCGACTATTGCAAGGCGATGTTGGTTCAGGAAAGACAATAGTATCGGTTATAGCTGCTTACGCAATTATCACAGCCAAATATCAAGTTGCTATCTTAGCTCCAACTTTAGTTTTAGCAAATCAGCATTATGCTACATTTAAAAAATTTCTTGACTCAGAAAATATTCAAGTAGAATTACTTACAAGTGATATAACAGCACACAGTAGAAGAAATATTCTTAATAATGTAAAATCAGGGAAAACAAATATAATCATTGGAACTCATAGCCTTTTACAAGGTGATATTGTATTCAATAATCTTGGATTCGTTGTGATTGATGAACAACAACGGTTTGGTGTTGAACAAAGAAGAATTATCCGCGAGAAAGGAATTAACCCGGATATATTAATGATGACAGCAACACCAATCCCTCGAACATTGGCCATATCTTTATTTGAAAACACTGATGTTTCCTCAATTAAAGAAAAGCCTAGTAATCGTCAAAACATTCGAACCGAAGTGATTGGTTTTGAAGATTTAGAAAAAGCTTATAAAACCATAGAGGATGAGTTGAATAAAAGTCATCAAGTTTACGTAATTTGTCCTCTGATCGAAGAAAGCGAAACTAAAACTGCAGTTTCTGTCGAAGAAGCTTATAAAATGATAGTTAAGAGGTTTATTACCGCTAAAAGCGATATATTACATGGAAAGTTGAATGATTCTGAAAAAACTTTAATTCTTAATCAATTTTTAAGTAATAAAACGCAAATTCTAGTATCTACAACAGTAGTAGAGGTTGGCGTTAATGTTCCTAATGCAACCACAATGGTTATCTTTAATGCCAACTCATTTGGACTAGCTCAAATTCATCAACTTAGAGGAAGAGTTGGCAGAAATGATTTAGCTGCTTATTGTTATTTAGTCGTTGATAATATATCGGATGAAAATGATCGACTTAATATCCTTGAAAAAACTAATGATGGCTTTGAAATCTCAGAGTATGATTTAGCGACTAGAGGACCAGGAGAAGTATTCGGTAAAACGCAATCAGGAATACCTAACTTTAAGTTCGCTAATCTTATTAATGATGTAGAAGTTCGTGAAAAAGCTTTTCTCGATGCTAAGAGAGTTATTGATAGCAATGACTTCATATCAAGAAAGCTAACAAATGCATGTTTAAAATCAATTGAATCTTATAATTTAGATTAGATTGTGATATACTTTTTAAGGGAGAGGTGTTATATATGATAAGAATTGGGATTGACGCAATGGGCGGCGATTATGCCCCAAAAGAACAGATTCAAGGAGCTATGCTCGCAATCAAAAAAATTGATGATATCGAAATCAATCTTTATGGTGATAAGGATATTATTGCTAAATATTTGACTGATTCAACTAGAATTAATGTTATAGACGCAAAATATGCGATACCAATGGGAGAAAAAAATCCAATTCAAGCTATTAAAACTCACAAAGATTCTTCAATGGTAGTAGCTTTATCAAGCCTTCGCCTTGAAGAAAATGATGCTGTTGTTTCTAGTGGAGCTACTCAAGCTTTAATTGCTGGAGCTCATCTATTGGTTAGAAGAATGAAAGGGTTTAAAAGAACTGCTATTGCGCCATTAATACCACGTGCAGATGGTGGGCAAACAATTCTTTTAGATGCAGGAGCTAATCTTAGCATCAAACCAGAATACATGCTCCAACAAGCTTATTTCGCTAAAATCTATGCTCAAAAAGTCTTAAAGATAGAAAATCCTTCAGTTGGTTTAATCAATATTGGAACCGAAGACGGTAAAGGTAGAGAATTTGATCAAGAAGTATTTAAACTATTTAAAGAAACTGACTTATTCACTTTCTATGGTAACGTTGAACCAAAGGTAATTTTTGATCCTCCTTGCGATATTTTAATCAGTGATGGTTTTACTGCTAATATCGTTATGAAATCAGTTGAAGGTGCAGCTAAAGGTTTAGCAATAATGCTTAAAAAACATTTGACCAGTACTTTCTTCGGCAAAATAGGCGCTTTATTCGCAAAGAAAAATTTAATGAATTTCAAACAACATGTTTCCGCTGAAGAAATCGGTGGTGCAGTAATTTTTGGTCTTTATAAACCGGTTATTAAAGCACAAGGTGCTTCTAAAGCGTATGGATTCTATAACGGCATTCGTCAGGCTGCTAATATATGCCGTGAAAAAGTGTTTGAAACGGTTCAAGAATACGTTGAAAGTCAAAAGGATTTAGAAGATGAGTAAAAGTATCAAAGATTTAGAAATGATGTTCAATTTAAACTTCAATAACTTTCAACTTCTAACAAGAGCTATGACTCACTCATCATATGCATATGAAAATAATTGTTTAAGTAATGAGAGATTAGAGTTTATTGGCGATGCAGTAATCGACTTAATTGTCGGTAAGTTTTTATATGATCATATTCCTGAATCAGAAGGAATTCTAACTAAAAAGAGAGCACAGGAAGTATGTGAAGATGCTCTTTTTAACTATGCAAAATCTTTTAATTTGGGTGACTATTTGTTATTAGGCAAAGGCGAAGAACTATCTGGTGGAAGAGAAAAGCCGGCGTTATTAGCTGACGCCTTTGAAGCATTTTTAGGAGCGGTTTTTGTTGATAAAGGACTTAAAGAAGTATATAAAATCGTTGAAAAGATTGTCTTTCCAACAATTATTAAAAATATTCATAAAGAAGACAATGATTATAAAAGCAAATTACAAGAACTACTTCAATCTGATAAACGTAGTTTAAGATATGAAATTATTTCTGAATCCGGTCCTTCTCATGATAAAGAGTTTGTGGCTAGGGTATTTATGGATGAAGGAATCATAATGGGTGACGGAATCGGAAAAAGTAAAAAAGAAGCAGAACAAAACGCTGCTTTTGCGGCCTTACAAAAACTGGCAAACAAAAAAACTGGTAAGTAGGATGAATAATATGGAAGTATTGATACTTAAAAGAATGATTTCTGAAGGCATCGTTGATTTTGACAGATTGCTTAAAAGCACTTATAAAGACTTAGGCTTGACTGAACTAGAAGCCTTTCTTTTAATGGAACTTAACACTTTAAAAACTAAAGGAACCGACTTTGTAACGCCAAAAATACTTACAAAAAAACTCACCATTACCGAAGAACAAGCGGTTGGCCTTATGGACGAACTAATGAAGAAGAAATATCTAAACTTTATGCTTGTTAAAGGTCAAAACGGTAAACAAAAAGAGAGTTTTGATATTGATTTGACTTATCGTAAAATACTAGAATTCTATCAAAGCAAAATTATGGAAGAAGTAATGACTGCTAAGGAATCATATGATACCTTAGAAGATGAAGTTGTTGAATTGCTAGAAAGAAATTTTCAAAAGCAATTAAAACCACTTGAAGTAGAACTTATTATTAAATGGGTACATGAATATAAATACACCAAAGAAGACATCAAAGAAGCAGTTTTTCAAGCGATAAAAGCTCATCGTTATTCCATCAGCTATCTTGATGGAGTGCTCTTAAAAAAACGTCAAGTTAATCAAGATATTAAAGTTAGGAAAACAACTAAGAAAAAATCAAAAGTTCTTAAGGATTTCTTAGAGTCATGACAAAAAAAGAAACTGCACAAATAATCTATGATGAAATAACTAAATTGTTTCCTAACGCTAGTTGTGAACTCAACTATAGAAAAGATCATGAACTCTTAATCGCCATAATGTTAAGTGCTCAGACAACTGATCAATCAGTAAACAAAGTAACAGAAAAACTATTTAAAAAATATCTTACTCTTGAAGATTTTGCATCGGCACCGATAGAAGACTTAGAAGAATCAATAAAGCATTTAGGTCTCTTTAGAAATAAAGCTAAAAACTTGCATCTTATGACCAATAAGATATTAAATGATTTTCATGGCGTTATTCCTAATGAGCAAAGTAAACTAGAATCATTACCTGGTGTTGGCAGAAAAACAGCTAATGTTTATCTTGCTGAAATGCACCATATACCAAGAATAGCTGTAGACACTCATGTCTCACGTGTTTCGATAAGACTAGGCTTTGCAAAAAAAGGTTCTACACCATTAATCGTAGAAGAAAAATTAATGAACCTTTACTCGAAAGATTTATGGATTCCTTTGCATCATAAATTAATTCATTTTGGGAGATATTTCTGTACAGCCAAGAAACCTAATTGCAAAAACTGCCCAATAATTGAATATTGTAAGTGGCCGGAACTAAATTAGTTTACGGCTTTTTTTCTCTAAAAATAGACAAATAAACTCTTTTGGTTTTACAAAACATGAATTATTTCAATAAAAAATTCTTTCATTTTTATAAAATATCCTTTATAATTGCACCAATGCGATTAAAAATAAAAAAAGTGAAAGGAAAATTTATGCAGACTAAATTACTTACTGAGATTACAAGAAGAAAAGAGAAGATCGCTCAGAATTATTTAAAAGGAGTCGGTCAAGTCTTAAAGAAAAAAAGAATTGAGTTAAAAATGACTCAAGAGTTGGCAGCTATTGGAATCTGCTCTAACACTTATTTGTCAAAAATTGAAAATAATCAAATAACTGTTAACCAAGAGCATTTGTATCTATTGATGGAAAGAATGAATATTCCTACTGATAAGATATCATTTCCTAGCGAAATGCTAAAAAGTTTAGAAAAGGCAGTTACGCTGTTTTTCTATCGCGATATAGATGGATACACCGAACTTTACAATAATATTGTTCAGTTTGATTTTGCAATCCTTCTTCAAATTGTTAAACTTGGTTACTATCTATTAATCAATGATTTAGAAAAAGCTAAGATTGTTCATAATGAAATTTTTCGTTATATAACCATTTTAGAAGATTATGGTTTTTCGGTTTTCTTAGTTTTTTCTAGTTACTATAATATCGCAATAAAGGACTACAAAAATGCAAAGTTTACGATTGATAATATTGCAAAAAACCTTTATAGTGAAGAACATTTATACGGTTTATATAATCACGCTAAATTTTTAGCGTATGGAAACCTGCACCTAAATATAACATCTATGGATGCTGGATTTATTGCTATGCAAATATTCAACAAATATGCAAACACAAATAGGATCAATGAGTTTTATATTTGGAAAGAAATATTTTCTGTATACGAAGGGAACTTCAACTTAAGTACTTTTGTTTTTGATAAACTTAAATATGTAGAAAAGAATTTAAAGAACATCTATTTAATCGTAATGGCTTTAAGAACGAAAGACCCACTGATATACTTAGTTCATTTAGAGAAAGAAGCAGATAATTATCTCTTAGGCTTATTTGTTAAAGGAAAATATCACTTAGATAACTCAGAACTAGAAGAGTATAATAAATCTTTAAATGAGTTACAAGAACTTCATTACCTTAAACAATCGAAGATTAATTTCGCAGGATTATTAAAGAGTTTGAAAGCTAAAGATGATCAAGCAATAAAAGAAAACTTGATTAATCACTGCCTTGATTATGCAGTTCAAAATCAAAATTTATTTTTTATTGAAATAATTACTGAAAGTATTTCTAGCATCTTATCCAAGAAAAACCGCTATAAAGACGCTTTAATCTACAAGAATAAATATAATGAATACAAACAGATTTTTCAATCAGCTCCAAAAATTACAATCAAATAAAAAGAACTCCCTTTTTTATAGGAGTTCTTAACTGTTGTTATAATAATTTAATTATTTTTTTAGCTAAATTCAAATAGATTATCCCTGGCATTTCTGTTTCTTCAGCAATGATTTTGTCATACTTAGTAATTGGTAAAGTTGCTAGTAACTCAACTAATAATTCGTCAGCTACTCTCTTACCACCATCTTTACCGAAAATATAGTGGAATTCATTATTTACTTCATAATAAGACATATTTTCAATAACACCGATAACATCTTGTGATAAATCTTTAGCAGCATATCCTGCCTTTATAGCGATATGAGCTGCACTTTCTTGAGGTGTTGTAACAATAACCATTTTTGCATCTTCAGTAAAGTTTTTTAAATCCATCATGATATCACCAGTTCCTGGAGGTAAATCGACTAAGAAATAATCAATTTCTTCGCTCCAAAGGGTATCTTCAAAGAATAATTTTAATACTTTTCCGAGCATTGGACCTCTAAGCATTAAAGCTCGCTTTTCATCTACCAAATATTCAGTAGAAACCATTTGAATATTATCTTTTTCAAATGGATAGATTTTACCATTAGCATCACCCATAAGTTTATGATTTGTCGCATTGAAAATCTTTGGCATATTTGCGCCATAAATATCAGCGTCAATTATTCCAACTCGTTTACCTAATCTAGTTAATGCATAAGCTAAGTTAGCTGTAACTGTTGATTTTCCAACTCCACCTTTACCAGAAGCAATAAGTAAAGTTTTAGCTTCTTTATTTCTTAACTTTCTTTTTGTAAATTCAATTTTTACTCCAGCATAACCTAAATCTAGTTTAACAACTTTAGCTATATCTCTAGTGATTTGTTTAGTGGTATTTTGATCTTTTTCCCCAACTTCAATAATCATTATTACAGTGTTGTTTTCATCAATACCAACATGTTTTATACTATCATTTTCAGCCAATGTTTGGGTTGTACTAGGGTCAATAATGCTGCTTAATTTCTCTTTAATAACTAAGATTTCATCCATTTTACTCAATCCTTTCCATGACGATTTTAATTATAACGCATTTCTTAAATAAAGCAAACAAAAATGACTTTTTAAATCTCTATTTTACTGGATTTTTTTCTTGACATTTAAACTATTAAAAAGTATAATTGATATGCTGTGATGAGGTGATGGAATTGAAATGGACAATTCATGAGCTTATTAAGAAAGCAAACAATGAGAATTTTATTCAGGCAAAACTCGACTTAAGACCTTACTTAAGTAAAGAGTTTGAAGATCTTATTGATATCTTGGAAACAGAAGTTTCTGGCGAATATGAGTATTTTCATTCTGAAGAAATGTTTAGTTTTAATCTAGACATCAAAACTACTCTTATAATGCTTTGTTCAATAACTTTAAAAGAAGTTGAAGTTGCTTTAGACTTTCATTCACAGATTAATTTTTCACTAAGTTTCATTGATGATGACACTCATGTAATCGAAGGAATAACCATAGATTTGAAACCATATATTTTCTCGGAAATATTAGTTGAAAAACCAATGCGAGTTATTTCAAAAGATGCTTATCAAGATTATCATGACGAAGTCACCAAACTAACTGAAGAAGAAATAGAATCAAGCAATCCATTCGCAAAATTAAAGAAGTGAGGAGGGAATTAACATGGCAGTACCACAAAGACGAATTAGTAAAACACAAAAAAGAAAAAGAAGAACACATTTTAAATTACATGCTCCAGCAATGGCTGTTTGTCCTAATTGCGGTGAATTAACATTATCTCACCAAGTTTGTAAATCATGTGGGTTCTACAAAGGTAAATTGGTAGTTGAACCAAAACCAGAAAAAGAAGCAGCAGAATAAAAGAAAAGATACGTTGAAATTTCAACGTTTTTCTTTTGCCTTTATGATATAATTACTTTGGTGGTGTAAATAATGGAAAAACATATCCCAGTTCTTTTAAACGAAACAATTGAACTCCTAAATATTAATAAAAACGGCATTTATGTTGATATGACTTTAGGTGGCGGTGGTCATTCAGAAGTTATACTTAATCTTCTTGATAAAGGCAAATTGTATGGCTTTGATCAAGATATTTTTGCGATAGAAAAAGCCAGTGAAAGACTGAAAAAATTTAAAAACTTCCAAGCTATAAACGCAAACTTTTTTCAAGCAAAGGAAAAATTAGCTGAAAATGGTATAGAAGAAGTAGATGGTATAATATTCGATCTAGGTGTATCATCATTTCAATTTGATATTCCCGAAAGAGGTTTCTCCTACCGATATGATGCACCTTTGGATATGAGAATGGACCAAAAGGCTAGTCTTGACGCATATTATGTTGTTAATAATTACTCATTCGAAGATTTGATTAAAATCTTTTTTGAATATGGTGAAGAAAAATATGCACGCTTCATTGCTAGAAATATTATAAAACATCGAACTTTAAAACCAATAAACACAACTTTTGAACTAGTAGATATTATCAAAGAAGCAATGCCGAATAAAGAACTTAACAAAAAAGGACATCCTGCAAAAAAAGTCTTTCAAGCAATTAGAATTGAAGTTAATCAAGAACTGGAAATTCTAGAAGAATCGCTAATAAAAGCAATCGACCTACTTAAACCAAACGGCAGGTTAGCCGTCATCACTTTTCACTCTTTAGAAGACAGAATTGTAAAACAATTATTTAAACGATTATCAACGATTGAAATACCAAGAGGTTTGGCCATAATTCCAGATGAATTACCTTTAATTAATCTTGTAACGAGAAAAGTTGTTACAGCCCAAGAAACAGAACTTTCTGATAATAACAGAGCCCACAGTGCTAAACTGAGAGTTATCGAAAAAAATGATAAATAATAGTTGACATTATTTACTCGTTTATGTTATCATATTTTTGCGTCAATAAGCAGGTGTAGTTCAATGGTAGAACCTCAGCCTTCCAAGCTGATTATGAGGGTTCGATTCCCTTC
>PGXI01000131.1 GCA_002839125.1 Tenericutes bacterium HGW-Tenericutes-5 | reverse complement strand
TTCTGATTTTATATTTGGTAGTTCATCAATTGAATCAATCATTTTTAACAATTTGGGTAATTCTGCTAATCCAAAATAAGGAAGCCCTAACACAAATCTGTTTTCTGAAATTGATGCAATTACGCTTTTAGTAGAATCTTTAATAAAAACATATGAAAAAGTATAATTAATAATCTCGTATGAAGCGTGATTGATAAACTGTAACACTTTAGATGAGAAGTCAAAATTGGAATCAGGAGAAAAAACGGTTCCATTGATAAAGTCAATTTGATAATCAAAAGGAAAGAGACAACTCAAAAACCTTGATATGTCAAGATAAGAACCATTTGACAGTCTTATTCTATTTTTGTATTGTTTATAAGGATTTAATATTATAAGTTTTTTCCCCTTTAGTAATAAATCTTGTATTTCTTGTTTCTTCTTTGTAAAAGAATTTATAAAATCTTTGTTATAGTATGTATCAAAATGATCCTCTAGTGATAAAACAACGCAATCATAAGACACTAAATATGTGCTGGATAAAATGTCATTAGACACTTCAAGATTTAAATTAGTGTAATCTGATCTGCGACATTCTCCAATATAACAAGTTTTCATTGTCTCACCTCTTTGTAATATATTATCATTATTTTGAGAATAATGAAATATATTACGCAATAAATACTTTTATCCTAGACAAATAAAAATCATATGTGATAACATATGATTAGGGGAAAACTCAATCATAAACATCAAAGCGCCAGAGGAATCTGCGCTTTTTTTGCGTTTAGAAAGGAGTATGCACTTATGATCACAAAAGACATGTTAGCTGAGCTTAATGATCGTCAAGAAAATTTGTTTATCTGGATTTTTAATGAATGTGTAAATAACTTCAAAGTTAC
Source organism: Tenericutes bacterium HGW-Tenericutes-5 (assembly GCA_002839125.1). Lineage (GTDB taxonomy): Bacteria > Bacillota_I > Bacilli_A > Izemoplasmatales > Hujiaoplasmataceae > UBA2289. Next base: position 1,528 of record PGXI01000131.1, on the reverse strand, counting down.
AAGCACTAATCGAGATATTTCAAAACAACTTAATCTTCCAGAATCAACTCTAGAAAAATATCTTAAGAAGTTAGATGATTTAGGACTAATTGAACGATCAAATGATAGAGCTTATAACAATCATACATTCACATGGGAGACTGTAGCTAGAGAGATCAGATTAAATCCTAAACTTTTTGATCCGTTTGTACTAGCTAAGCTAAGAGAGAAAAGGATTGAAGATGCTCTTAAACTTATAGAAACTCCACAAGCTACACTTAAAATGATTGAAAGAATAAAAGAAGCTAGAGGTAATATGACTTGATAAAATCAAAAAAAGATAGATCATTCATCGAGAAAATACAAGACGGATATACTGCAATCGATGAGAACAAGAAAACAATTAGAAAGATATATTTAGCGATTATCATTATAATTACTCTTTACTATTTTATCGATGCTTATACTAACTATGATTTTCCTTACTTCTTATTAAAAGAAATTTACCTGGGATTATACGTAGCTTGTTTGTCCGTTATTAAAAAGCTATTCCATGAACTATTTGGCAAGTGGTTTATTCATGAGAATAAAAGAAGGTTAACAGTTAGATATATCAAGGAAAAAATGCCTAGAGCTCAAAAATATGAAGGTCCTACAGGTATTGGTAAAGATAGCACTGTCAACGGAGTAAGAAAGATATTCAGAGAAGATATAATCGATTATATCAATGACAAAATGGATGTTTGCGAAGTGATCTGTTATCCATATGATTTTGATAAGATAAAGAGTTATCTGGATAAGCATAAAAATATCTTTATGACTAACTCAAAAAATGAGTATTTCACCGCTTTTTTATTAATGCTTAAATCTAATAACTGTTTTATTAAAAAACAATATGAAAAAGATTTTGACACTGATAAACACTTGAAAGAATACTTCGCAATGCAAAAGAATCCATATGATCCAATACACAAGAAAAATCCTTATAAATTTGATGACGGTATAAAAGTACAGCACTATTTATCCTTGGTATTAAAGTACTGTATTCACTATATCAGAATCAATTATTTAGATAATTTTGTTATTACTAATCAACCTACAATGGAGATCGGTGATAAACCGGCTAAGCTGTTTTCAACTAGATTCACAAATATTCAAACTAAGAATTCTGAATGGCCATGGCCGATAGACGGAAATGTAATCATTATTGAAACTGAATCCGATGCATTCTATCCAAATGTCGGACTTCCAAAGGGTGAAAATCCTATGAAGACTGGCTATAGAAATACTAAAGCCTTCTGGAGACAGTTCTTCAAAGAAAAATCAGTGTGGATAAACATAGGCCAAAAGTCATCTAGGACGCATAAAACCATGAGAGAGTTAGATCATGTCTTTATAACGATCATTGAACAATCAATTGTTTTCGGTGGTGAAAAAAGGATCTTCTTTCTGGATAAATATTTGTCCTGGATAAACTTCTGGTTAAGTAAATCAATCTTTATGAAATCAAAGGAAAAGCAGCTCAAACGAAGATCAAAAGTCTTAGAGA
>PGXI01000130.1 GCA_002839125.1 Tenericutes bacterium HGW-Tenericutes-5 | reverse complement strand
TTTTTCATTACGAGCGTTTTCTAAGGCTTTAAGAACATCTTCACGCAAATCTAAGAACTCATCAAAGTCAGCTTCTACAGTTTTATCTAACTCTTCAACCTTCGGCATATCTAGCAAGTAAACGTCCACTTCTTTTCGGTCTGGAACGTATTGATAAGCTTCTGAAGTTGTATGCGGTAAAATTGGCGTTAATAGTTTAAGTAGCGTATCAAGAATTTTGTAGATTACAGTTTGGATACTTCTTCTTGATAATGAATCAGCCTTTTCAATGTATAAGATATCTTTTGCAAAATCTAAGTAGAATGACGAAATGAAATTAACGTAGTTAGTTATCTTACGATATACAACGTCAAACTTGAAGTCTTCATAGGCATCTAGAACTTCTTTGATTAAATTATTGTTTTTGATTAAAACGTATTTATCGATATCGTTAAGTAAGTCGTATTCCACTTTATTTTTTTCATTATCAAAGTCAAAAATATTCCCTAGTAAAAACTTGATTGTATTTCTGATTTTACGGTAAGATTCAGAAACTTGTTTGATTAAATTATCACTTAATCTAACGTCTGCTTGATAGTCAACAGAAGCTGTCCATAATCTAAAGATATCTGCACCCATTGTATTAGCAATCTTGTTTGGATCAACAACATTGCCTTCGGATTTAGACATTTTTCTACCATCACCATCGAGAACAAATCCGTGAGAAACTAGGGTTTTATAAGGCGACTTTCCTTCAGTTGCAACTCCAGTAATCAAACTAGAGTTAAACCAACCACGGTATTGATCGCTACCTTCCATATAGAGATCTGCCGGATATGGATAGCCTAAATCTTTCATCGCTCCATGATGTGATGTTCCTGAGTCAAACCACACGTCCATGATGTCAGTTTCTTTTCTGAAGATGCCATTTGGCGAATCAGGATGAGTAAATCCTGGTGGTAATAATTCCGCAGCTTCTTTTTTGAACCAGGCATTTGAACCTTCTTTTTCAAAGATATTAGCGATATGTTCAATTACTTCAGGATCTAAGACAGCAGTGTCTTTTTCAGTATAGAAGGCAGGAATTGGAACTCCCCAGGTTCTTTGCCTAGAGATACACCAACTACCACGATCTTTAATCATGTTGCTAAGTCTTACATCTCCCCAAGCTGGATACCATTTAATTGTTTGGATTTCTCTTAGGATTTCATCTTTAAGTTTTTCAATTGATGCGAACCATTGTGATGTAGCTCTAAAGATTACCGGTTTTCCGGTTCTCCAGTCATGTGGATAGGAGTGAGAAAAATCAAATCTTCCCAGTAAGAAACCACCTTCAAATAGCGCTTTGATAACTTCTTCATTACAATCATCGACATAAAGACCAGCGAATCTTTCTCCCGCTTCTTCAGTCATCATACCTTTAGAGTCTACTGGACAATATACATCTAAATTATATTTTTTTCCAACGACAAAGTCTTCTTCACCATGTCCTGGAGCGATATGAACTAATCCTGAACCATCTTCAACAGTAACGTGGTCACTTAAGATAATTGGTGAGATTCGGTTATATAATGGGTGTTTATAGCTCATACCTTCTAACTCCCAACCGAAGACGTTTTGGAGTTGAACTGCATTTGTCCAACCTAAAAGGTCTGTTAGTTTTGGTAAGAGGTCTTTACTAACGACATAGTTATTACTTTTTACCTTTACAACAACATACTCAATATCAGATCCTGCAGCTATTGCTAGATTGGCAGGGATTGTCCAAGGTGTTGTGGTCCAAATCAAAAAGTAAGTATTTTTTGGTAGTTTGTTTAATGTTTCTACTGCTGGCATAGCGACATAGATTGAAGGCGATATAATATCCTTATACTCAATCTCTGCTTCTGCTAGAGCAGTTTCACTTGATGGTGACCAGTATACTGGTTTTAAGCCTTTATAGATAAGTTCTTTTTTCACCATTTCTTTAAATACTCTTAATTGTGAAGCTTCATATTCGTTGTTTAAAGTTATATATGGTGTTTCCCACAAGCCTAAAATACCCAGTCTTTTAAACTGTTCTCTTTGAATATCAATCTGCTTAAGCGCATATTTGGCACAGAGCTCTCTAAAATCAGAAAGTTCCATTTCCTTACGATTGACTTTTTCGCTTTTTGATAATGCATTTTCAATTGGTAATCCATGAGTATCCCATCCAGGTAAATATGGGGCTTTAAAGCCTGACATATTCTTATAACGCAAAACAAAATCTTTTAAGATCTTATTTAATGCGTGACCAGCATGAATAGACCCATTTGCATATGGGGGACCATCGTGTAATATGTAATTTGGTCGATTTTTGTTTTTCTCCATGACTCGGTTATAAAGATCTAAATTTGCCCATTCTTCATGGATTGTTGGTTCTTTCTGCCCAAGATTTCCACGCATTGGAAATTCCGTTGCCGGCATCAATAAACT
>PGXI01000129.1 GCA_002839125.1 Tenericutes bacterium HGW-Tenericutes-5 | reverse complement strand
CCATTATCATAAACCTTGTTTATACCTTTAAAACTTAAAGTAGACATATAAATCCTCCCTTATATAGATTATCACTAATAATTATATAAAAAAAGAAGAGATAATCATATATGCAAACTGCACAAATTATCTCTTAAAAAGTAAATATAATGCTATAGCCGTTTTAAAACTTTTAATGTCCATCTCCGTTTTAAGAACAAAATTGTCTAACCGATAGTTTAAGGTATTACGATGCAAATATAATTGCTTAGAAGTAAATGATGCATTAAAGTTGTTATCAATAAATCCAAGAGCTGTATTTATGTTTTCAATACCGACTAAATTATAATAGAAACTCTTTAACTTCTTCTTAAAATTATCGTACTTATTCAAACAAACTTCCATTATGAAACTAGCTATATCATAGATTCCAAAATTAATTTTTTCAAAAATTACTTTTAACTCTTCGATAGAAAAATCAAAATCTTTTGGGATAAAAAACCCGATAAAATCTACTAAAAGTTCTCCAAGAACAAATTCTCTAAAATTCTCAAATTCATTTAGGGTATAATCACAATCAGCTTCAATAACTAAAACACCGGAAATTATATTTAAATACCGGATTCTTTCATCCAGATTGATTAAAGCAATGATTGATTTATAATCGCCTTCTTTATTAAATACATAAAGATATCTTTTGTCCATAGTTTCTCCCAAAGTAATAATCAAAAAGAACTGTAATATAACAGTTCTTTGTTTCTTATGCCTTTATAAACTGCTCAACATCCATTACGAAAATAGTAGCGCCGCCAACTTGTACCTCAACCGGCATTGACGAGAAAATACCAAATTCACTCGATATCGCGTTAGGAACAAGCTTTGTTCTACTCTTTGAAGATTCGGAAATAACATTTATACAACTATCTAAAAGGTCGTCTTGTACACCAACAATAATGGTTGTATTACCGCTCATCAAAAAGCCACCAGTAGTAGCTAATTTCGTCACAAAAAAGTTTGATTTAATTAGTTTCTTAATAACTTTGTTAGCATCTTCGTTAGAAACTATTGCCATCACCAGTTTCATCATTTAACACCACCTTTTGATTATTTTATCACAAAAGGTAATAAATTTAAATATGATTTAATAAAAAACTCCCAACTTTGGGAGTTTATATCTTATCCAATTGAACCTGACATTTCTAGTTTAATTAACTGATTTAGTTCAACTGCGTATTCCATCGGTAGCTCTCTAGCAAACGGTTCAATGAATCCCATAATTATCATTTCTTTGGCTTCGTCTTCGGTTAAACCGCGACTCATCAAATAAAATAGTTCATCATCACTTACTTTAGAAACCGTTGCTTCATGCTCAATTTGCCCTCTAAAGTTCTTCACGATATTAGTTGGAATGGTATCCGATGCAGATTCACGATCAACTAAAATTGTATCACATTCAATTTTCGCTTTTGATCCATAAGCATTTTTACCTTGCGAAACAATCCCGCGGTAGTTAACTTTCCCACCTCTTGTTGCAATTGATTTAGAGACGATTTTTGAGGTTGTATATTTGCCAAGATGAATCATTTTCGCTCCGGTATCTTGATATTGGTTCTTTCCCGCAAATGCGATTGTGATCGTTGTTCCTTTGGAATAATCTCCTTTTAAAATACAACTTGGATATTTCATATTTAAGCCAGAACCGATATTACCATCAATCCATTCCATATGTCCATGTGACTCAACAATAGCTCTTTTAGTAACTAAATTGACAATATTAGTTGACCAATTTTGGATTGTGGAATACCTACACTTAGCCTTTTCACTGACATATATCTCAACTACTGCCGCGTGTAAGGAGTTGTTTGAATAAATTGGCGCTGTACAACCTTCAACATAATTAAGAGTCGCTTCATCATCAACAATAATCAAGGTTCTTTCGAATTGTCCCATTCTTTCGGAATTAATTCTAAAATAAGATTGTAGTGGTTTCTCAATCTGCACGCCCTTAGGTATATAGATGAAAGACCCGCCACTCCATACTGCTGTATTTAAAGCAGCGTATTTATTGTCTCGATAACTGACAGCCTTAGTAAAATACTTCTTGAAAATTTCCGGATGCTCTTTTAAAGCAGAATCGGTATCAAGGAAAATTACACCTTGATCATTCAACTCTTGAATTGTACTATGATATACTGCTTCTGATTCAAATTGAGTAGTAACACCTGAAAGATACTTTTGTTCCGCTTCAGGAATTCCTAGTTTTGCGAAAGTGTCTTTAATCTCTTGAGGAACATTTTCCCAATCACGCTCAACTCGATCAGACGGTTTAATGTAATAAATAATGTCATCAAAGTCAATATCGGAAAGGTCTGGTCCCCAATCAGGATTTTTGATTTCATAGAACGCTTTAAGTGCATCTAATCTTGTGTTTAGCATCCACTCCGGCTCATTCTTTATCATCGATATTTCTCTA
>PGXI01000007.1 GCA_002839125.1 Tenericutes bacterium HGW-Tenericutes-5 | reverse complement strand
CTTAGTAAGACATTACCGGCATAAACAAGCGAGCCATCAGGTTGATCAGTGTACCATTTAGTGGTAGTAAAAGCTGCTTCACCAATTTGTCTTAAATTTGAAGGAAAAGTAATTGTATCTAGAGAAGTGCAATTCATAAAAGCTGAAGTTAATACACTATTTACAGAAGCTAAGTCAATACTTATTAGGGAAGTATTATTCGCAAATGCTTGAATACCAACTGTTTCAGTTGTTGCAGGTAATGATATTGATGTTAATGAAATGCAATCTTTAAATGCATAATCACCAATCGTTACCAGTGAAGTATTAAAAGTCACAGTAGCCAGATTATCATTACTTCCAAATGCAGATCTTCCTATTTCTTCTAAACTATCAGGAATCGTGACGGTTAATAAGTCACAATTATAGAATGCGGCTTCTCCTAAATAAGTAATTGAATCCGTTAAATAAATACTTTGCAATTTTGTGCAATGTGCAAAAGCGTAGGTTTCTATTTTTATCAGATTTTCTGACATGGTGACTGAACTTAAATTAGAGTTGTTTCTAAAAGCATTTTCCCCTATATAAATAACAGTGTCTGGCATTATAATTTCAGCCATGTAAGGATTGTTGATAAAAGCATTGGCAGCGATACCTTTTGTTCCCACATCAAGTGTAATGACTTGATCTGTAACCATCGTTCCTTTATAGCCTAAAACAACCTTACCAGCATATACTAAGCCTGTAGGCAAAACATTATACCAATTTGAATTTAAAAAGGCGTTAGAGCCAATTTTATAGACTGAATCAGGAATAACCAAAGTAGTAATATTGGGGTTTTGGTTAAATGCATCATTACCAATTTCTAATAAGCCGTTTGGTAAAGTTAAATTTGCGTTTTTATACCCATTATAGAAAGCATTGTTTTTAATATATAAAAGTGTGGAAGGAAAAGTTACATTATTTAAGTGACTACAATGTCCAAAAGTCAAGTATTCAATAGTAGTAATTCCCTCCGGAATTATAATATTGTTAAGTAAACCACAATCAAAGAATGCTTGTTCACCGATTTCTTCTAAAGTATTTGGTAGATTGATTGAAGTTAAGCGATCATTATTCGAGAAAGCTGCCATTCCAATACTTAAGAGTCCTTCTGGAAGGATATAGTTGGTGACATGCACACATTCCATAAAGCTATAATTACCAATAGACGTTACTGTGCTCGGAATAATAATATCAAAAACCAAATCACAGTAATAAAAGGCATAGTCCGGGATATGAGTTACTCCTTCGGTAATTATAATCGTTCTTAACGAGTCAGGAATTACTTCAGTGTTCTCATAAGTAAACGCACCAAAGTAATAATGGATAAAACTGAAATCATAATGGATACTTTCAGACTTTAACGGTACCGTCATCGTTTCAATTCTCAAGCATCCAACTAGTAGATTACCACCGATTTCTGTAGTGGTAAACGGAATTGATATTTCTATTAAGTTACTGCATTCCGCAAATACTGAATCTCCTAAATAAGTTAATCCTTCCGGTAGAATAATGGTTTCGATTCTCTTGCATCCGTAAAAAGCACCATTACCTATGCTTAAAAGACCGGAACCAAAACTAACATTTAGTAAGTTCTCATTTCCATAAAAAGCATAATCACCAATATATTCTAAAGTATCTGGTAATACAACATTATAGAGATTACTATTATTGATAAATGCTTTTTCGGCTATACCAACAACTGGTTTGCCTTTGATTTGTGTTGGGATAATTAAGTTTTCTGTATAATGATAAAGTCCCGTAATTTCAATGCTATATTCATCTTCTAGATACGTGAATTCATAAATTATTTCTTCCCAATGAGCGTAAAGAGTTATATCGCCAGTTACCAAATCATCATCATAGAACCTTCTGTCAGTTGGTTCACTTCCCAAAAACCATCCCAAGAAAATGTAACCTTCCTTATAAGTTGTTGGTAGTTCAATTAGCGTATTATAAATAACGTTGTTTACAGGGATACAATCACTACCACCCATACTATCAAAAGTTACAGAATAAAAAAGTGGTTGATACATGGCGTGAACAACTAAATTTTCTTCTACTGACGAGAAGTCTGTGTCCCAATTAAAAAATACGTAACCTTCTCTTGTTGGCTCTGTTGGGGCCGTAGCTCCTTCACCAAACAAGACATATTGAATGTCTATAATGTAGTTGTTATAATCTTTAAATACAACTTCAAATACTCTTGTATCCCTAAGATCTAAGGTAAGTTCTAAAGATTTGTTTTCATAGCTTACAGTTATTGAGTGAATACCAACTTGGGTTAATAAATCATTATCACCCGTTGATAGCATTTCGCTATTTAGAGGTATTCTAACTTGAGAACTATCGGAATAGTTAAGGTACATGAATATTTCCGATATATCAAAATCAAATACATCATAGAATTCTTCTAAACTACTTTCATCAATCTCGATATTTAAGAGTTCAACATCAGCTGTGGTAATTGAAGTTGTAGTGGTTGTGGTTATATTCGTAGTTGTGGTTGTAGAAATATTAATCGTTGTAGTTAAAAAGTCTGTAGTTGAAGTAATGTTTTCTGTAGTAGGAATAGTGGTTGTTTGGTTATTACAACCAATAAGAAAAATCGCAATAGCAAATAATAAAAACAAAGTAAGTTTTAGTTTCACTTAAATCACTTCCCTTTTTTTAAAAAATATAAGGGCAACAAGATTTAGTAAAAAATCTCGTTGCCCTTCTTGGCAAGTTACATGCATTTCATAGTTTCATATTACTACTAATCAATAAAATAATCAACCGGCTTTCTTTAACTAAAAGAATAAATCTTAGGTCTTAAAACCTTTACGATTTTGACTACCCCATTGTCCACTTTCTTTAAGCGCTGAAAAACTGCTAAAGACGCGATGGATTGAAATCATTTGTCGATAGCCGAAGTTCTCTAAGATTGCATATAAAAGCAAAATTAAAGTTTCTTTCATATTCATCATTAAAATATCTCTTTCGGTCATAAATAGTGAAGATAATGATACAACTACTCCAAAACCGATTGAAGCTGTAAATATAGCTAAAACGATTGTTGGGTTTAAAAGACCTAAAATCAAGGCTAAGATCAACATTATATAACCGATTAATTCAAGGAACGGTCCTAAAAATTCAAAGAAAAAGAAATAAGGATAACCGATGAAGCCAATTTGTTTATATCTCGGTTTAAAAGCAATGTTTCTGTGAAATGACAGAATATCTAACAAACCTCTTTGCCAACGATTTCTTTGTTTTAGGAGTGTTTTTAAATCACTTGGTAATTCTGTATAACAATAAGCGTTATAAACGTATTGGACGCGATGCGGTTCTTTATTCGCTAAGGCTTGAGTGGTTAATCTGACAACTAACTCCATGTCTTCACCAACTGTATCTTTTTTATAAGCACCGCTACTAGTTAAATAACCTCCACTTTTAATCAAAGCTTTTCTTTCGAAAAGTCCAAAAGCGCCAGAAATAATCATCAAACTCTTTAAAGAACTCCAACCGATTCTACCGCTTGTAAAAGCTCTTAAGTATTCAATGGTCTGAAAACGGCATAACGATTCTTTTGGAATAGCTCGTTTTTCAACTTGACCCTTATTTAAAGTAAACCCATTAGCAGGGTAAATATTACCACCCATCGCCAGTACAGGTTTAGTGTTATCAAGCATTGCGGAAGCTAATTTTAATAATGCATCTCCTTCTAAAATACTATCAGCGTCAATACCACAGATAAAAGTTCTACTTGCAACATTAACTCCAGTATTTAAAGCGTCTGCCTTACCGCCGTTAAACTTGTCAACAATTACTAGATTGGGAATATCTTTGGTGATATAGACCCCTCTAATCTTTTTAGTATTTAAACTGTTCTCATGAACAGAATGAATACGTATAAGATTGAAGTGATTAATCATGACACTTAAAGTATTATCCTTAGAACCATCGTTAACAACGATTACTTCATAATTAGGATACTTTAGATTTAGTAAAGAAGTCACACTTTCGATAATACTTTTTTCTTCATTGTAAGCAGGAGCAATGATTGATATACCTGGTAATAATTTATCAGTAAAAAGCAATGAGAATTTCTTAGTTCGAGCTAAATTTACTGTTCTTCTAGAACCAATTAGAGCTAGGATAAATAGTAATATATAAACTGAGTTAATAGCTACAAAGTAAAAAATTAAATAGATATTAACATCAATTAAAAATCCTTCAAAAAATTCTTTTAAACTAAGATTGAAAATATTGACATTTAATCTTACTAAGTAAATTATAGGAAATAAAAGAATCGTAAAAGCAATCCAGGAACTAATCCAAATAATCTTGCTTTTTTCTTTAGGCGGTCTTGGTTTCGCTATTGATTCTAATCTTAAAGGTTGTAAAGAAAGTTTTTTAAGGGTTTCTGTTTTCAAATAAGCTCTAAACTCTTTGGTTAGTTCTAAATCAATTGCTAGACCTTTCTTTATTACTGGCATTAAAGCATCTTCGATTAATTCATCAGTATTCACATCTAAAAAGTCAATTAACGGTTCAATAATCTTCTTTTCCATCATCAACAAAACAATTTCTTCCACAAGTTTTAGATTGTTGGCATAATTATTTAAAATGATATATTCAATTCGATTTGAAATAGCAACTATTATTTGTGATCTTTGATAACTGGTGAATCCAGAAAAACTTCTTAAAACATAATCGAGAAAATAACTTTCTTTTTCAACAATTCTAGCAAGTGTTTCTGTCCGATATCTATCAACATCAGTTTGATCATAGCTGTCAATCAATAACTTTAAACATTCAAGATCTACACTCTTCTCTAAAGATTTAATCGCATAGATTTTAACAAGCACATCATCGGTATTATTACAATATGACTTTAAAGTATCAGGTAAGTTTTTGAGTAAGCTTTTTAATAAACCTTCTTTTAACTGAAATTTTTCAGTTTCACTAAACTGTTCATCTTCATTTAACCAAATCAGAGTTTTCTCTAAATATTCAAGTAAGATTGCTCCAGGATTAAATTCGGAGATTTTAATCAATAACATCATGATTTCAAAGCGACGGTCTAAGGTGTATACAACTAGTCGCTTACCGATTCTTTCATAATTATTACCAAGAATAATTGCTAATCTTTGTTGGTAATCAGCTGAAGAGTTAATTAGCGATTCAACAATTACTTCTAAATCAGTTATTCTTTCTGTTATAGTAACGCTTTGAATAATTGCTAGTTTTACTGCTTCATTTTTTTCTGAGGAAAATCGACTCATAAGCAATGTATAGCCTTCTCTAGTATTGAGTCGGCCAATATAATAAACTGCAATTAGACGGCGATATTTGAAGATTGAATTAAGGTTTTTCTTCTGTTTGTTGATGAATTTGGTTTCATCTAATTCTGAGATGATTTTTTTTCTAACTGAGACATCTAATTTTATTTGTTCATCAACATCAATTAAAGCATCAAGAAAAAACTTGTCAGAGACAAACTTTTCAACTTCTTCATTATCAATATATTTTTTAAAGATATAGTCTCTAGCCTGATTAACTCTTTCTAAATAGACTTTATGACGATATTTTTGCGTTAAGATCAAGAAAATGAATATTAATGAAACGATTAAGAAGATGATTAAAACGGTATAGATTATGTCAAGAATCATAATCTCACCTGCTTATCTTTAATCCTTTTAATATGACCGATTATTTCTTCCGGTATTATTGGCTTCTTTAAAACTAAATCAACATCTAAAAGATTAGCTCTCATTATTGCATCTAAGCTTTTATGGTGAGATGCAATAATAAAAGGAATTGATTTATAAGCGATATCATCATTTAGTTTTTGTTTGAAGCGGAATCCATCTAGTTTAGATAAATTAATCTCGGAAATTATACAATCAATTTTTTTGTTTTCTAAGATTTCATAAGCTTGATAAATATCCTTAGCAATAATTACATCATAATGAATTCGTTTGAAGATTTTAATCATTAAGTTTTGATATGTTTCATCCTCATCTACAAGAAGAATAATGCCTTCTGTATAAGTATTAACATCGGTGTCTTTATCTAATACTTGACCATTACCTTTTTGTTTCGCTCTTTCAAGTCTTGTTAAAGTTAATTCGATCAGTTGATTGACTTTATCTTTAGTCGGATATTCTGGGTTAAGTTCCTCAATTCTTACAATGGAGATTGAAACTGTTATTGGTTCAACAAAGATATCGCTGTCAGCGATATTTTTATTTAATCTTAAAACAAAATTCTTTAAATCATTTTCGGTTGCGCTGTGCTTATAAACAAATATTCCTGGACCATTTTGTTTAAATAAGAGGGTTAAATCACTTTTGGTTTTATTTAATACATATACTAAATTTCTTAATGTTTCATCACCTTTAGTTGGTCCATATTTCTTGTTAATTTTAATTAGATTATCAATATGGATTGCCATTAAGCCTCTAGTTTCACCCACCACCATTGGTTTGTCAAGGTTTGTCAGTAAATGTTCAATCATAAATCGCTGATTATAAAGATTGGTGATTGGACATCTCAAGAGTCGATCGGTAGTTTCGGTAACTTTTATTTGTAGATCTTGAAGTTTCTCATTTAAAACTGTATTATTCGCACTTAAAGATTGAATCTCTTTAGCTTGTTGAACAAATTTGGATGTGTATATAGCTGGTAAATTTATATTATAAAGCCGGTTATATTTTCTTACTATTGGTTCTAATAAAGCTAACCAATAAACTCCTTTTTGATTGAAGATAATTTCGAAAAAGTAATTCCAAAGTTTATACCCAGATAGTGTAGAACTTGTTATTTCAAGATTAGCAAATTGTTCTAGTTCAATTTTTGAATCTTTAAATACTTCATAAATTTCCTTTGGATGATATCTAGTTTCTAACCATCTAAGCATATGATTAAGAATCGCTTCATAATTATAAGAAACATTCTTTTGGTTTTTTCTTAATACAACTTGTTTAGTGTTATAGAAATCATATCTTGAAATCTCTTCAAAAAGGTTTTTAAGATTAAACTCTTTAATAAAGTTACCTAAACGCGGATAGATACCAACAAGTTTTAGATTTCTAATTTTAGCTAATGAATGCCTTACAAACTCAACGCTTGGCATAATTGACTCATGGAAAGCGTTAATGGCATTAATTAGTTTTTCTTGATTTGGATTAGGTTCTAAAAACCCTTGAGAAAATAGATGCCCTGAGAAAAGCAATTGATGTTTTGTCATATATGTTACAAAACATTCTGGGAAAGGTAGGAAAGGAGTGGTTATAAATTCTAGTTGTTCGCCTGATTTTAACTGTAATTTATAGTCCATATCAGCTATTGTCATGAATTTAATACTTAATGATTCACTTAAATAAGGTAATCCCGCTTCATTAACTATTATTAGTCCTTTAAAACCATTTTCAACTAAGGTTTCAAGTGAAGTTATGTTTAAAAAATCATTTGATTGTAAAATGATTGTGTTTATATCTTCAACACTTGCAAGTTTTTTTATTTCTTTTAATAAAACCGGGAGGTGATGCTTAGCTCCTGGATCTAGTAAAATTAGTTCTTCATTATCTTGAATTAAATATGAAGAACGCATTACTTTCTCTTCAAGAATTATCCGATTTATGCTAGCCATAGGTTTCACCTTCTCATTACTATTAATAATTAATTATATCATTGAAATTGAAACAGAAAAAGAAAGGTCGACATAATAAATTAAATATTAACAATTTTTCATAAAAAAAACCCAACGTAATGTTGGGCTGTATTTTCCAAAAATTGATATGTTGCAAGAAGTAAACAGAAAATGAAAAAATCATCAATTCCTTAAGGAGGGGATTTGCACTACTTGATAATTAAATAATCATCCAACATATCAACTCTTTTTTGGTGTCTTCCACCTTCGTATTCTGCATTTAGAAAACTATCCACAATATCTTTTGCTAATTCTGAGCCTACAACTCTAGCTCCAAAACATAAAACATTACTGTCATTGTGTTGTTTTGATGCTTTTGCGCTAAATGTATCGCTGCAAACTACAGCTCTAATTCCTAAGTGCTTATTAGCCGCAATGCTCATTCCTACACCAGTTCCACAAATCAAAATTCCATAGTCAACTTGCTTTTGTTGGATTAATGTACATACATCATGAGCATACAATGGATAATCGGTTCTTTCTTTGCTTGAAGGGCCTAAGTCTATAACTTCAATATTATTTTTGGTATTTAAAAACTCTATTATTTCTTTTTTAAGATCTACTGCAGTATGATCACTACCGATAGCTATTTTCATTTACAATCTCCTTTAGCAATTAAAGCAGCTCCTAAAATGCTTTTTTGTGGTGTGTCTTCCACAAAATAAATACTTAAATCTTTAAGTAAGGAAACTGATCTTAAGTGCTTTTCAATTAGCTTTTTCAAAGTGGCTTTAGGAAATCCTTTCATATTGATTACTCCACCACCAATTATTAGTTTTGTTATATCAAATATATTCATTTCAAAGGCAATTAGTTCTGAAAAACCTACAATAAAATTAATAATTTTCGGATGGTTTTGATGATTAACAAAGACATCTAAAAAATCACCGCTTAAATTTTCTTCTTCATAAAGTTGAACAAGAGCTTTACCAGAAATAATCGTTTCTGCACAGCCAATTTTCCCACATGGACAAACTTTTGTGTTTCCAGCAACTGGTACATGTCCTAATTCTGAAGCGAATCCATGAGTTCCTTCAAGAATCTCGTTGTTAACTTTAATAAAGTTTCCTATACCGGTTCCTAAATAAAAAGCTAAAATTCCCGGTTCATGATCTAAACCTAATTGATTCACATCATAATTAAATAATAATTGAACATCTCTTTTAATTATTGTTTTAACTTTTGTTTTATTTTCAATTATGCTAGCGAGATTTTTTACATTTAAATTCGCTACATTGGGAATATTTATTATCTCGTTTTGATAGACTATTCCTGGTACACCAATAACAGTTTTATCAATATTATTAAATGTTTTAAGCAATTCTTTGATAAATTCAGAAAAGTCTTCAATACTATTTGTTGGTAATTTTTCAACACTGATTAGTTTATCGTTTTCAATTACTCCATAACGTGTATGGGTACCGCCAATATCAATACCTAATACTCTAGTCATTGATATTGCCTATAAATTCTTTGATTTTTTGATATTGTTTATCTAGGTCCTTTTCTTTAAATAAGGTTGAACCGAGAATGAAGATATCAGCTCCAAATTTATAATAATCAGAGAATGTTGAAAAATTATTTGACCCATCAACTTCTATTAAAAAATTTAACTGATTAAGACTTCGATAATCTTTAACTTGCTTGATTTTTCCGATGGCTTCTTTGATTACGCTTTGACCAGCAAAGCCAGGTTCTACTGTCATTACTGTAACTTTATCAACATGTTCTTGATAATATTTAATTGCTTCGATATCCGCGAAAGGACTTAAAACTATACCAAACTTTATGTTGTTTGCTTTTAATTTGTTAATAATTTGAAATACATTCTTTTCAATCGTTTGTGGATGAAAAGAAATAAAGTCAACCTTCATCTCAATCAGTAAATCAAGATAATCTACTGGATTAGTCATCATTAAATGAGCGTCAATCGGTTTAGTTGTATGTTTTCTTAGTTGTTTAATAAAATCAAACGATAAAGCTAAATTAGGAACAAAATGAGCATCCATAATATCAATATGATAGTAATCTGTGTGCTTTTCAATTATTTTGATTTGATTAGCTAAATCAAAATAATCAACACACATCATTGATGTCGCAAAATATTTCATAGCTCTAGGTCCTTATCTTTTGAATCTTCAGGCGATATTATGTTTTTATATATCTCTGTTAATTGATTTTTCTTTTCCATTATAATGTAGTTTTCGTCAATTTTAGCAATTTTACAATTGGAAAAATTACCAATTTTTGATGTATCCATTAGAAAGTATACTTTTGAAGAGTTTTGAATAATTTTCTTTTTCAACATTGATTCTTCAATAGAAGGTGTTGTGATGCCATGTTTTTCACTAATTCCATTAGCACCTAAGAATGCTTTTTCAAAAATAAAATCAACAACTTGTTCAATAGTAGAAATTCCATAAACCGAATTTCTAACATCGGAAACTTTTCCACCAAGTAAATGAATCTCTAGATTATTAACATTATTCATTACAATATCTAGAGACGTCGTAACAACTTTAACTGATGGATCTAAATGCTTAATCATTTCGGCTACTGTTGAGCCAGAATCAAGAAAAATCGTTTCATCAGGATTGACTAAAGAAGCTGCATATCTAGCAATAGCTTGTTTAGAATCCATATTTGTCATTCTTTTGCTTTCAATCTTTTGTTCGATTGAGTATTTGTTCTTTTTGATTATACCACCATAGTAAACGGAAATAATTCCTTCGTTTTCTAATAGCTTTAAATCTCTTCTGATTGTTGATTTGGATACTTCTTTAGTAATTGAACAAATTTCATCAATTGTTGTTTCATTGGTTTTTTCTAAAAAGTCTTCAATAATCTTTTTTCTTTCGTATGGTAACATGTGTTTCCTCTTTTCTTATTTGGCATTTTTTGGCATCGATTTACGTCCAAAATCTTCAACCGTTTTAGCACTTGAATAAGCGCCTAAACGACATGCTTCAACTGGGGTAAATCCCTGACAAAGTCCATAAACAAAAGCACCTATATACGAGTCTCCAGCTCCTGTTGTATCAACAGCATTTGCCTTAATTATTGGTATATAGTAGATTTCATCATCTATATAATAACTTCCTTTAGAACCTAATGTCAACACAAGACCACGTTTTACTTTATTTCTTAGATTAAATATTATTTCACTTAGGTTAGATTCATCAACTTCATAGCCTAAATAATATGATGCTTCTACTTCATTGACGATTAAATAATCAACCATTTTTAATAGTTCATTAGAAATTTCTAATGTTGGTGCTGGATTTAAGATAACGCCAACCCCGTTTTTATTTGCTTCACGAATGATATATTCTATGGTTTCCATAGGAATCTCAAACTGAAGTACAATCCACTCACTATTAAATATAAGATTATAGTTTTCATCAATTATATTTTTATCAAGAAGTGCATTAGCACCTTGATCTATTATTGCGGTTACTTCACCATTGTCAAGGGCAGTGACAAAACCTAAACCCGTGTTAGTATTTTTTATAACAATTGCGTCTGTTTGCACATTAGCTTGTTTTAAACTAGCAATTGATTCTTCACCATAATAATCATTACCTACACAACCTATCATATAAACATTCAAACCTAAATTACCCATTTGATAGGCTTGATTAGCTCCCTTTCCTCCACAAGAAAATCTTGTGTTTGAAGAAGTAATAGTTTCACCAATTTTTGGAGCTCGATTAACTTTCATGATAAAATCATAATTTAAACTGCCAATTACACTAACATACTTCTTTTTCATTTATTCCCACCTACGTAGTGCTGGACTTAAGTCTTTTTTGAATAATTTCAACACTAGCTGCAACAATTATTATAGCACCAGTTGCTACATATTGCCAGAAAGTAGGAACCATCGCAACAATCAAACCAACTTTTAAAGCCGATAAGAGAATCGCTCCTAAAAATGCAGCTATTGGTGAACCTTTACCACCAGCTAAACTAGTTCCACCGATTGCAGTTGCAGCAATCGCATTTAACTCAGCTCCGCTTCCGGCAATTGGTTCTCCAGTACCTAATTGCGCTAAAAGAATCATCCCAGCAATTGCGCCACCGATCCCAGAGATTGCGTAACCTAAAATTTTTATTCTATCGATTTTTATCCCTGATAAGAAAGCCGATTCTTCATTTCCACCTACTGAATAAATATAGGTACCAGGTCTTGTTTTCTTAAGTACTATTTGCGTAAATATCACAAAAGCGATTAATAAAAAGATAGAAACTGGAACAATTGAACCAAATGTGTTTGAATTAAGAATTTGACGATATTCGGTTGGAATACCTAGAACTGGATTACCATTAGTTACTATATAAGCAATCCCACGGTAAATACTCATCGTACCTAAGGTCGCAATGAATGGTTGTAATTTTAATTTTGAAATCAAAACTCCATTAAATCCACCAAAAATAGCTCCAACCAATATTCCTAAACCAATAGCTAAGAAAGGATTCATTCCTCCAACTAAGAATTTAGAAACAAAGACTATTGATAAAGCGTAAATTGATCCTATTGAAAGGTCAATACCTGCTAAAACAATCGCAAATGTTATCCCTACAGCTAAAAAGCCATTAACTACTGATTGTTCGAGAATATTAACGATATTTCTTGGCATAATATATACCGAATCGATAATTGTGAATACCCCTACAATGATAAAAATCGATATAATTAATAGCCCCTCTCTAGAAGCCATTGCCTGTTTTATATTATTCCATGTAAACTTTTTTAAGACGTTCTTCATCATTTGATTAACTTTACTCATCAAACTCACCACCCAAAGCATATTTTAAAATCTCTTTTTCGTTTATAAACTTATCTCTTACTATTTTAATTTGTTTTCCTTCAGACATTACCATTACGGTATCACACAAACCAATAATTTCTGGAAGTTCTGAAGAAACGATTATAACTGTCTTTCCTTGAGAAACTAATTCCTCAAGCAAATTATAAATTTCTTCCTTAGCCCCAACATCAATTCCTTTTGTTGGTTCATCTAAGATAAGAATCTCTGAATTGCAGTGCAACCATTTAGCAATAACAATCTTTTGTTGGTTTCCACCACTTAAAGTAGCTGTCATTTTCTTCGAATCAAGTGGTTGAACATTCAGTTTTTTTATATATTCAACAGCACTGCTGTTTTTCTTCTTATCGTTTATAAGAAACTTATTTATATATCTACCAATATCGGTTAAAGTTATATTTTCAGCATTATTAAAAACTTTAACAAAGCCTTGGCTTTTTCTTTCTTCAGGAACAAGACCAATACCGTGTTTAATTGCGTCATATGGTGAGTTAATATTAACTTTCTCTCCACCGATATAAATATTTCCTGAAACATGCTCTTCAGCACCAAATATCGCTCTTACAACATCGGTTCTTTTCGAACCTACTAATCCATACAAACCAAAGATTTCTCCTCGTCTTACTTCAAAATCGATTCCTGAGAAAATTCCTGGCTTATTCAAGTTTTCAACTTTCAAAGCCACTTCATTTGTATATAGTTTCGGCATTTTCCTTTGAGCGAACATTTCAACATTTCTTCCGACCATTGAATGAATTAACTTTTCTTTTGTAATCGTTTTGGCATCAAATGTATTTACATAAGAACCGTCTAAGAAAACTGTAACTCGATCACAAATTTTAAATATTTCATTTAAACGATGTGATACATAAAGTATTGTTACGCCCTTAGCTTTTAATTTTTCAACAGTTTTAAAGAAATGATCAATTTCATTATTACTTAATGCTGCAGTAGGTTCATCGAAAGAAATCGTATTAGCATTTGAGTATAATGCTTTAGCGATTAGAACCATCTGCTTTTCTCCTGCAGTTAGAGATGAAACTTTAGTTCTTGACCTGAATGAACATCCTAATTCATCGAGAATATCATTTGACTTCTTATCTATTTTCTTTCTATCAACGAAAATACCTTTAACATCTTCTTGACCTAAAGCTATATTTTCCCCGACAGTCAAGTCATTTACAAGATTGATTTCTTGATGAACTTTTGCTATACCATGATGGTTAGCGTCAAAAACCGATTTAAACTTAATCGGTTGATGATTATAAAAAATTTCACCCGAGTAATCTTGATAAACACCATGAAATATATTTAAAAGTGTTGATTTACCTGCACCGTTTTCACCTAGTAAAGCATGAACTTCTCCTTGTTTAACAGAAAAACTAACATTATGGAGAACTTCAATCTTTCCAAAGCTTTTAGATATATTTTTAAACTCAATATATTCATTCATTATTTTTTCACCTCGTTAACTACATAAGAATTATGGTAGAATAATCCAATATTCTACCATAATTTTCCCTATGTTTTAATTACTTAGTTTGGATTTGTGGATCTGTCCATTGAATAATATCTGTAGCTGCTTGATCTACGTTAGCAGTTGTGATTAATGCTTGTGGAGTGTGAACTACACGTGGAACTGCTTGACCAGCAAGAATTCTAATTGCCATTTCAACAGCGATTTGACCTTTGAATAATGGGAAACTGTCAACAGTTGCGTCTAATTTTCCATCACGAATCGCGTCATATGCTTCAGAGATTCCATCAACACCAACGATGATTGGATCTACGTTATCATTAGCTTCATTAGCTTCAACAACACCTAGAGCCATTGTATCATTATTACAGAAAATAGCATCTAATGTTTTTTCTGGTGTTGAACCATCATAAGTTGTAAACCATGTGTTAGCTAAGTTTCTAGCTTCTTCTCTACTCCAGTTAGCTGTTTGTTCTTCAACAACAGTGATGTTTGGGAAGTTAGCTTCGATAGTTTCTTTGAAACCTAAAGTTCTTTGTCTAGCTGCAAAAGCACCACTCATACCAGTAACGATAGCTACTTGGCCTTCACCATTAAGTTGTTCACCGATATAGTTAGCTGCTAATACACCATTTTCGTATGCATTTGGTCCAACGAAGTTTGGAGCGATAGCTACGATACCGTCATTAACATTAACAACTGGAATACCAGCTTCTAATGCATCTTCAACCCCTGGCACTAGATTTCCATCTGTGATTGGTGAAACTAAGATTGCATCATAATTTCTTGTAATCATGTCTTGAACGATTGCTAATTGTCCTGTTTGGTCGCCTTCACCTAAAGCACTTCTCATATCGATAGTAACATTGATTCCGCCTTCATAGAATTTAGCAGCACCAGTTTCCATACCAGTTTTTAAAGTTCTCCAGTATTCGTTTTCGAAAGCTTTAGCTACACCACCAAATGTGTAACTTCCTTCTAATAAAGGAACAGCACCTAGTTGATCTCTTAGATCATAATAATTTACTGCATCACTACTTGCATCTGGGTTGAAATTAGTAGGATCAGCAGTTGGAATTGGGTCTTTTTGATTCCCGTTACATGCAGCAAATGATAAAACTGCAAACACCATAATCATAACACTTAAAAACTTTTTCATTTTTTCTCCTCTTTCCTTATAATATTATATTTTAATTTTTCAATTAAGGACACATTTAAACGCTTACATTTGTTTTTAAAAAGAAAAATTACTTTAAACACAGAAGTAATATTTCTTGAGCTTTAACCGCATCATTACTTTTTATGATTTCTTCTATTCTTTCTAAACCAATCATATTGATAAGTTCAAACAGTTTATTTGACATCTTGATGTTTTGTTTAACTTCTTCTTCAGGTTTTTCTCTGATTGGGAAAGTATCAAAGTAGATTGCTTTATCATATTTATACTTAATCAAATAATAATAAAACTCTAAAGTTTGAATAAATCTGATTGAACCTACCATTAACCCATCATCTTGTAAGCCATAACCATCATTAACATGAATAGCTGACAATAACTTATTTCTCATTAAAAGACTCACTGAGAATGAAGGCATTTCATCTTTCATATATACATGTGCTAAATCCATTGTCACAAAGATATTGTCTCTATCAACATCTTTACACATTAGTGCAGTAACTGCAGCACTAGAATAAAGTGAGAATGTTCTTGGCTCAAAAGGTTTATATTCAATCGATATTTGCACATCTTTATTATGATCGCAAACCTCTCTCAAACAATCTCTTGATTGAACCCATATTTTTTCATAGTCTACTTCAAAAGGATAAGTCCATCCATCTTGAGAAAACCATAATATTACATGATTACTATTTAGTTTTTTTGCCATATCGCTAGTTTCTTTAGCGATATTGATTGCTCTTCTGACAATTTTTGGATCAGGATTAGTAAATTCGCCTTTTTCATATCCATCACGATATCTAACAGCTACACTACTAACTTTAAGATTATACTTGTTTAACATTTCTTGCATTTCTTCTACAGTTAAACCTTCGAAATGTTCAGGATAATTTAAGTCAACATGTGTCGCTCCATCTATCTTAGATAGAACTTGAAACGTTTCTTCCAAACTATATCCTTTAGACAAAAATCCATTAAGTCTAATTGAATAATCCATTTACTATCTCCTTTCATTCTTTTTCATTACATTCCATATATTATCATTGGTTTTCATTTTAGTCAATATAATATTGATATTTTTTGCATTTTTATGAAATATTAGTGAAATTTAATGAAATTGTTCGGATATTATCACTTGGAATAATAATCACCCGTATAACTAAAATATTATGTTAAAGCTTAGTTCTCTAATTGATTTATCAGTACTCACGTTCAGCAAAAAACATAGCTAAAAAAATCAAAAAATTAGTTTTCATAAAAAAATCCCCCCCTTTTTTAATGCTCATACATTATAAAAAGCGGAGATTCTAAAATATTAGTATTTTTTAATAATAATCAGTCGAGATATTACCTTGAACAAGAATGGTTTTACTACCTAAAAAATAAAAAGATGCTAGAGTATGTCACACTAAATGACTTTTCTAACATCTTTAATCTAGTTATTTTGAACAGATTGAGCTGCTTTTGCGGCATTTTCTATAAATTCCAGTAAAGCATCTTCAGTTACTCGCCAATATTTACCCATTTTTAATGCGTTTAAGCTTCCGCTCTTAATGTAATTATAAACTGTTCTTGTGGTTACTTTTAAAATCTCTGATATCTCTTCGATCGTGTATAACTTTAAACTGGTAATTACCAACACCTCCTAATTAATAATCGTGAAATTAAATATTTATGTTATTTTATCATAATTTCAATTAAACGACAATATAATCTATTATTTTCATAAAAATTAATATTTATATAAGGATTAATACTGGAAATATGAGTTGTTTAAAAATTATTTACGGTTTTGTAACGGTAGCTGCATCTAAAGTTACTGCTGTTTGAGCATATAGACTTCCGTTAATTGAAGCATTAGTTCCTAAAGAAATATTAGTCTTCGCAAGAATTGTTCCTACAAAATGAGCTCCAGTTCCAATTGATACTGTATCCGCTACTTGCCAGATAATGTTTTCTGCTAAAGCTCCGCCAGTTAAAATAATATTAACTCCAGCAGCTTGTGTTAAAGCACCATCAATTTGGAAGATCCAAACATCAGTTGCATTTCCGTTTAATGTTAAGTCAGTATTTATTAAAACTCCACTACCGAACTTATAAACGCCGGTTGTAAGTGTTTGACCACTTAAGTCGCCACTATATAAATTATTATAGTTTGCAGTTCTACCTGCTGCTTCTGTGTATGCAGTGTGCATATCAGCAACAGCTGTAGTTAAATAACTCGGTGTTGGTGATGTGTCATTACTAGCGTATGCATTCCCGACTATTTGACTTGATGTAGAGAATGTTCCCGTGCTATCAAGTATTAGTGAGAATCCAGTAATATATGTTTGGGCAGCGGGGCTAACCCCGATGTTACCAGTAATCATAGAACTTGTTTCAGTTGAGATCCCTGTTTCAGCTAAGATAACGAAATCATTAGCAGTTCCGAGGTTAATCGGTTGAATACTTGTTTCAAACAAGATTGTATAAACCATTTCATTTAACTCATCCTGTGTTGTAACTGTTAAAGTAGTTGTTCTTTCTGAAGCAACTAATGAAGTAACGTCTGAAGCATCATTCATTACCACGGTTGAGTCTTGGTCTAATTTGAAAGCTTCTACTGTTGGCGTTGATGTTACACCATTAGATAGTACTACAACATAATTTCCTTTTAAAGGGTCAAATTCCATTACTGTAATTCCATCAACTGTTAAATCAGTTAATGTTGCATCCATGTTGATAGGTTCAGTTGTAACAACTGTAGTTATCAATGGATCGGTTACTACTGTGGTTGTTATTGAGTTAGTAGTAGTATTTAAAGTAGTTTCGTTAGTTTCGGTCCCATCGGAAGTCGTGCTTGCATTACAAGCAGCAAACCCTAAAGCTAAACTGAAAACTAGCGCTACCATGAGTAATCTTTTCTTAAATAGCATATTCTTGTATCCTTTTTTGCTTAATCACTTAGTATTATTCTGTATCAAGCTAACTTCATTATACACCTTTATTTTCATATTAGCAAACTTATTTTCTTTTATTTTCATATTATATAGTTTATTTTCGTTATTTATTCACTATTTTCATTTAAACAGTTGTATTTAATCATTAATAGTGGTATATTTAAGTTGTAATGACAAAGATACAAGAGAAAGGAGGAAATTATATGTATATTTTATTATGGATATTATTTGGAGCTATAATCGGATGGTTGGCTAGCATTATTAGTAAGAAAAATGCTAAGATGGGATTAATCTCTAATATCATAGTTGGTTTAGTCGGAGCTTTCATCGGGAGTTGGATAGCTACTCTTCTTAAACTTGGTTCATTCGAAATTTTTAGTTTATGGAGTTTTGTATTTTCAATTTTAGGTGCTGTTATCTTTTTATGGGTTATCAGTCTATTTAAAGTTAGTCGAAGATAATTTATTAAGTTAGTTTTATAGTTTCAAAAAGAAAAGTCGCATAGGTGCGACTTTTTTTTGTATTCGTGTTATAAATCATAATTTGTTTTGAAAAATAACAATATATTTTCTTTAATAGTATTATCATATATAAAATTGTAGGTTTTAGCTAATTCAGATGCTAATAAGTCAAATAAGTTAATAGCGATTTTTAAAGCCTTAGTTATTTCTATTCTAGAAAGTTTAGGATAAGTTAAAACGTATTGACGATAAATTCCTTGAGATAATAAATCTTTATATCTACTCTTACCTTTACCTACACTAACCTCAAAGTTATGGTTATCCCCAATCCACCAATCAATCATATTTTCCAGTTCATGTCTTATAATATCTAAATGTTTCATCGCATAAAATAACTGTCTTCTTTTAATCCCTTTAGCAATATAAGGACATACCCAGTAAAACTCATTTACTGTGAAAGTGAAATCTTCTTTAGTAATTTTCTTAACATAGTAACTTGATTCATTAGGATTGTTATCTAAACCTAATCCTTCTTTATCAAGTAAAACCATTGATAAAGAATCACTTTTAAAATCTTCTAAAACATACTTTATATCTCTAATAGTTAAATCAATTCTACTTCCATCTTTATACTGCACCATATAAGTAAAAGACTCGTTGATTGTTTCTAATCCGTCTCTTTGATCAAGTGATGTTTGTTTAACTAACACTTCACCTAAAGTATCAATAAAGGAAAAATCTTTGATAAACCCCTGATAATTATTTACATAGAAGACAATATCATAGTCCTGATATTCATCAGGTGTGATATTAGGATTGACTCTTGAGCCGTTCATCACTAAAGCTCTAATTGAGTTGTTTTTATTAGCTAAATCTAATAGTTTATCTAAAAGACTCATCATATCTTACCAATCTTACCGGTTATATGGTCAATCTCTATTTCTACTAGTGCCGTTACATTTATTTCTTTATCAATCATACTTAACACTTTCTTTTGATCTAAATCAGCATATTTATTAACTAATGCCAATAAAATGTCTCTACTAGTTTCAACAACCTTAGCCTTTCCAAATACAACCAGACTCTCATAATGCGTCGTAAGTTCTTCTCCAATAACTTTTACATTATCATATACAGAAAAAGAAACTTTTTCTTTAAAGTTAATGTTATCAATCTTTTGTCCTGTTTTTGCACTATGGAAATAGATTTTATCATTAAGATAAACATAGTTAACTACTACAGTATAAGGATAACCATTATCACCGACTGTACCTAAGACACCTTCTTGACCTCTTGACAGTAAATCTAAAGTCATTTCTTTTGACATGGCTTTATCGCTTCTTCGCATTTTTCTAAACATTTAAATTTCTCCTTAAAAAGAAAAGCTATTATCTATTTTACCGTATAACCTTTATCTTTTAAATAAGACCATTCACTTATTCTTTTTTTCATATTAGTAGGTAAACATGAATCTTCATCGATTACTTTCTTAATTGGCTTATCATTTAAGATATTAGTCACAACAAATTTATCCGATAAAGCAGCCTTTCCCATAGCTACCATATCAAAACCTAAAGACAAAGCTTCTAATGCTTCATTCTTGGTTTCAATACCACCAACACCGATTAATGGAATGTTATTAATATTATGTTTCTTCAATATATTAATAATCGGTGTTTTATCATCTTTATTTCTTACAGAACTTTGTTTATAAGAAGACAAAGACAAATGAATATAATCAATTTTTCTTTTTGATAATTCTTCTATTAATCTAGTAGTATCTTCTAATGTTATACCAGGTTCTTCTAATTCTTCAGGACTTAATCTATATCCGATTATAAAATCTTTACTCGCAAACTCTTCTCTTGTTTTTAAAGCCATATCGACTAACATTAATGGAAATGTTAGTCTTTTTTCTAAAGAACCACCAAATTCATCTGTTCTTCGATTCGAATGTGGACTAAAGAATTGTTGGATAAGATAAGTATTGGCTCCATGAAGTTCAATACCATCAAATCCTGATTTAATCGCTCTAATCATTGCTTGACGGAAATCTTCAATAGTGTCATATACTTCTAGAGTTTCTAATGCCCTTGGAGTAACCGCATTAGTTCTTTCAGCTTTAATACTTGAAGCACTGACAATATCTTGGTTTTCATATAAGCCAATTGCATTCATTCTGCCACCATGATGAAGTTGCAAGACTGCTTTAGCTCCACCGGACTTTATAGTATCAGCCAATCTCTTAAGTGAAGGTAAATAAAAATCTCTCATAGCAGAGATTTGATTAGTAAAAGCTTGCCCGTGTTGACTCACAGCCGTAGCGGCTGTAATAACCATACCAAATTCTTTACCCCTAGCGTTATAATATCTATCTTCTTCATCACTTAAAGTTAAGTCAGGATTACCTGAATAAGTAGTCATAGGAGCTAATACAAATCTATTTTTTAATAAAACATTTTCTTTCAATTTATAATTAAGTAAATCTTTCAAATAAATCACCTCTTTCATAAAATATTATAACATAAAGAAAAAGAGTCATCGCTAGAATGACTCTTTCATATTGATTTTTATATTATTGACATTACAATGTGAATTACATTTTGTCACATTTTAAAATTTATTGAAAAGGAACGCCAATAATTAACTCAAAATATATCATGCTATAAAGTATCAAATCGAAAAAACAAGCTTCTGTAACATTGTTTATTTCTTCTTCTGATATAAGAACACCCCATGTATTTTCATCAAACTGGAAAATCAACTCTGCAGTATCAAAATTATATGTAGCATCATAATCTATTCCATAAACGTAGAGCGATTCAACGCTTATTGACAAAATCATTCCAAAAGGGCTAAATTCGTTATACTTATATGATAGTTGTAAGATGATTGTACCACTCTCAGTTTCAAAAATATAACTTAGATAAATAGTACCATCAGCCTCTACACAAAATTCATACGTAGTCTCATTATCTATATAAGTAATTTCATATCCAGCCCCAAATTCATCAGAGTAATAAGTTCCGTTTTCCACAAAATATGAAAATAAATATTGAAAATTAGTAATCCATTTAACATATAATGTAATATTTTCTGCTGGCATTGTTGTAAACACAAATCTTTCAACAAATAAAGGGTCTTTATACCATCCTTCAAAAATGTATCCTTCTTTAGTTGGGTTTGTTGGCGGATTTATGACAACGTTAAAATCATATATTTGCGGTTCAAAGAACGCTCCTCCGTTTGTTTCAAAAGTTATTGTATAACTATTGACTATAAAAAGCGGTTCTATAACAATATCATAGGCTGGCATAGTTTCGGGTAATTGAATGTTCCATCCGATAAATGAGTAGCCTATACGAGATGGATTGCCTGGAATTATAATATTTGATAACCCACTACCAAATGTATGTTCAGTCTCCGATAAAATCTCGCCATCGTAATTCAAGTATCTTATATAAAAAG
>PGXI01000006.1:13398-35472 GCA_002839125.1 Tenericutes bacterium HGW-Tenericutes-5 | reverse complement strand
AGATGATGGAAGAAATAATCATCCCAAACACAATAGTTGAAATTGGTAATGGCGCTTTTTTGAATGCTTACGATTTACAAAGTCTTACAATCCCAGCTAGTGTTGTAACTATTGGCAATACAGCTTTTAGAGCTTGTTATAGCTTGGAATTCTTTTCTGTTAACGAAGATTCTTCCTACTTTTCATCAGTTGACGGTGTATTATATAACGAAGATCAAAGCATACTAATACGTTATCCTCAAGCTAAAACAACCACTGAATTTATTATTCCTTTATCAGTAGTAATTGTCCGAGAAGATGCCTTTGCTAATAACTTTTTTTTGAGTTCTATCATAATAACTGAAAACGTAACAACACTTAATGATCACGCATTCTATAACTGTAGTTCTTTAACGTCTATGATAATACCTGATAATGTGACGAGCATTGGTATTTATCTTTTTAGAGAATCAGCAATCCAAGATGTCACTTTGGGTGCCGGTCTATCAGAGATTAGCTCGTATATGTTCTATAGTTGTAATCAATTGGAAACCATTATAATACCTGACAACATCGACAGTATTGGTTATGCAGCTTTTGATGGTTGCTCTAGTTTAACTAGCATTATTATTACTAGACCATCAAGTTCCGGTTTGATTACAGGTGCTGTATTTATGTTTATTAACACAAATTTACAACTTAAAATATACTTTCCGGATCAAGGCACACTTGATCTTTACAAGCTAGAAACTTATTGGAGTTCTTACAAAGAAAAGTTTGAAGTTTACAGTTCATAAAATCATCATTTATAAACAACAAAAAAAGTGAAGATTGCTCTTCACTTTTTGTTATTCAAATATGAAAATTATAAACTTACGATATTTGAAGCTTGAGGACCTTTTTGTCCTTCAGTAATATCAAAACTTACTGCTTCGCCTTCTTCTAAAGTTTTGAATCCACTTTTTTGAATTTGAGAAAAATGTGCGAATACATCTTTACCGTCTTCTGTAGTGATAAATCCGAAACCTTTTTCAGCGTTGAACCATTTTACTTTACCAGTCATGTTTGTTACCTCCTATAATATTATTTCACTTCTACAAATTGCTTAATAATTATTGAGGTAACTAATGTAACTTCAAATAAAACTTATTAACATTTATATCGTGCTATTTACTATAATACGCTATTTTTCAAAAAATGCAAGGATTTTAATTTGTTTTTGAAAAATAATTTACATTTGTAATATTTTCGACAAACTAGCCAATTCTTTTATTTCTAACCTTTTCATAAAACTTGAAATTAGCTTATCAAATTCTGAGTGAGATATAACTGTAAAACTTTTTGCTAGTATATCAATATAATCATCGATTGAAGATTTATTAGTCATTAAATTCAAAGTTAAATATCTAAGCAAGACATATGTTCCGCATAGTGCTAAATATTGATCATATACGCTAAAATTATTTTGAAAAGGGAACTGTTTAAAGAACAAATCATTAATTAACATCTTTTCAAAATATATTTCATGATTATTTATTGTTCTTTCGAGATGTTCTTTATTCTTGTTATATACTTCAGCTACATCTTTAAGTAAATAATTACTTCTGGCTTCACTTAATTGTTCATCTAATCTTTTATATTTAGAATCGAACATTTCTAGTAAACTCCATAAAAGTTGATGGTTTTCATCAATATCATATTCTGGAATATTAAAAGAAAAATCAATTTCATTTAGATCTATTTGCGTATTTTCTCCCATAACAGATAAATATTTTCCTAGATTAATAATCCGCAAATGTAAAGGATAATCTCGATTAGTAAGTAATGAAAATATATTGTCTCTAACTTTTATGTAAAGTAATTTCCTTTCTTCAGGAATAGCTTCCTTAGGTTTACTTATCAAAAACGTTAAACTTCTAATCTCAAAACTTAATTTATTACTGCTAGAAAATAGCAATTCTAGAGTTTTTTCACATGAATTTGCACACGATGCTTCATTAGCTATATCTATCCTCGGCCCTCGAGGATAAAATCTACATACCCAAGGTAAAACTTCTTCTCCACAGGTCTCATGCAATAGACAATAACCATCTTTTTTGTGTAAAGGGCAATCTCCATCGTAGTTGTGAACAATTTCAGCATATCTATCTTTGGTTGGGTTTAGTAAAGGCCTAAAAGCGCGATCGATTTTTTCTTTAACGCTTGTCTTGCATTTTAAACCATGTAACAAAAAATACTGTTCCATAGGAATAGTTACTTTCCATTCCACACAACAGCTATCTCTACAATTACCACCTTTACAATGAAAGTCTTTATAATAATCTGGAACTAAAAATTCTCTCACTACTTTTTCTTTGGCAAAACTCACTTGTTTTGAAGCCAAAATAACAACTCCTATATCTGTTTTTCTAAGAAATAATTATATCATTAAGTTGAATGTTAGCAAGATAATTTTTTTATATATTATAGATACATTTTTAAAATCTGTTCACCATCATTTATCCCGGTGTCTATAAAGCCATAGTTAATATAGAAATCATATGGTTGATTTCCTTCCATTTCACAGGAAGTGTAAAGAGTTTTAATATTATCTTTTTTACATTTCTCTTTCAATAAATCAAGAGCTTGTTTGCCATAACCTTTTTGTTGGTAATCTTTAGCAATCATAAAACGCCATAAATAATATGCTGGTAAATCTTCTTTAGGAATATCATCATCCCATAAAGCTACCATTATAAAACCAATTGGTTTACCACCTAAATAAATTGCTCTTGGCCAAGCTCTTTTCTTTTCTACATATGCTTGAGCCAAAGATACCATGTTAGGAGCGACACATCTCTTTTGATATTCAGTTAAACTATCATGAAGTTGTACAACCTCATGAAAATTCTTTTTAGTTACTCTCTTTAATGAAATTCCTGGCACAAAATCATCCTTTCAATCTTATCGATTTTTATCGTTTTAATTCAAAAAAAGCATAGTTAAAAAACGCATCTAGTAGTGACCTTAGTTTTT
This sequence comes from Tenericutes bacterium HGW-Tenericutes-5, assembly GCA_002839125.1. Taxonomy (GTDB): domain Bacteria; phylum Bacillota_I; class Bacilli_A; order Izemoplasmatales; family Hujiaoplasmataceae; genus UBA2289. The sequence continues at coordinate 32,478 of PGXI01000006.1, read as the reverse complement.
GTGAAAAAGCCTTCAGATTACTAAAGCTTAATTGCTAAAATCTACTTTGACTGCTTCTCTTTCTTTTTCATCGTTTACTGTGAAATATTCGGCGCGTTTAAATCCGAACAAATTAGCTATAATATTTGATGGAAATAATTCTATTTTATTGTTCAATTTTAAAGCTGTATCATTATAAAACTGTCTACCAAAACTAATTTTATCCTCAGTTTCTTTTAACTGAGACATCAAGTCTCTAAAATTGTCATTTGCTTTCAATTCAGGATATCTTTCTTGAACCATCAACAATCTACTGATAGCTCCTGATACACCTTGCTCTGCTAAAGATGCTTCAGCAACACTTCCTGATTTAGCAGCTTGAGCATATAGACCTCTTGCTTTTGCGAACTCTTGAAAAATATCTTTTTCATGAGCTGCATAACCTTTAACCGTTTCAACAAGATTTGGAATCAAATCAAATCGCCTTTTTAGTTGCACATCAATTTGAGCCCAACTATTTTTTACTTTATTTCTCATAATTACAAGTTGATTATAAACGGAAATAGCGTATCCAATAATTAAAACTACTATTACAAGTGCTACTATACCAATAATACTGCCAATACCAATTAAAAACATAAATAATCCTCCTAAATTTTTCTATTCTAACGGCTGCGACCTCCGCCGCCGCCTCCACCAAAGGAACTGCCTCCGCTAAAACCGCCTCCAGAACCTCTCGAACTAGCTCTAGCATTTCTAGCTTCTACTATTGTTGATTGAGCATTCATTTTTGCCACAGTAAATGACCTATGAAAACTATTATGTAAGCCCCAATACGATCTGTTTCCTCTATAATAATTTTGGTTTAAATATGTACTTTCTGCACTCTCTAAACTTTCTTTGGGCAGTTTTAAGTATAATTGATTCATCACTTGATCAGCTACACCAAGAATTGTTGCATATACTAAATAATGTTCCCAGACTATTATCCCAGGAATTGGGTAGTCTTCTAGATTGCCAAATGATAGCAAGAAATTTTTGAAAGCTTTCCATTTAGCATATAATTCATTGCCTTTAACACTTCTTTTTTTGATATTAAAAACATAAGTTGAAATTATAACTATTGTTGCAATAGATATTAGTATTGGAATACTAATACTTATATTGTATAAAAAATACAGAATAAAATTTATCAAGATAAATAATAGCGGGATTAAATTAGCGAAAATGATAATCCTTTTTTTATTACTCAAGCCTACTTCAAAATATTTTTTTGATTTTCCCTCTAATCGAGCCAATCTCACAAAACTTTTCAAGAAGTTTTGGAAAGACAATGCTTTTGATTCACTGGTCGACCCATAACTTTCGATTTGTTTTGTAGTAACAAAACTACCGTTTCCTATTGTATTAAAAATATAATTTAACAAACGCGACTCATATTCTTTTAAATCATCCTTCTTCTTATCTTTATTAAAAACCAAATTGAAGTCGGAAGATGCACTAGACATATTGGATTCTGTATTCTCTAAAAATATATATTTCCTGCGGATTAAATCGAGTAAAGTAGCGGTTATTGTTTCATCCACTATTTTTTCCATAAAATACAAATAGCTTAATGTTGCTGGAGTATCATCACTTGGCAATTCTCTATAGTAATCATTGTCAAAAACGGCATTATATTCCTTATCATATTTATAATAAATGATTATGCCAATTCCAAGCATCAAAATTATTAACCCAAAAGATGAATATAACATAATATTGGCTAGTGTGATTCGCAAATTGTATAAGTCAGCTAATTCAGATTCATAGTTTAAAATAACGGATTTGTTTATTTCCTCATTAATGACTATATTATTCTGCCTAATGTTTGGAAATAAATCATTCTCCATCAAGATTCTAAACTCAGGGAACTCTCCATCTTTTATGTTTGACATTTCCATTTCTACACGGTTATTCGATTTAATGGAAATCATACCGTCTGTTAATCCGTGTCCCCAAGCATTTAAGCTAGTTATATCATAGGAATTTTCTGGTAGAATAACATTTATTTCAGAATGCTTTACTGTGCTTTCAGCGTAAGTAAACATTCTCCAATTCAACTCAGAAACATCACTATATTGAGTAATCGCTCCAGTTATAGTGTATTCATAGATAAAGGTAACATCCCCAGACATTCTTCCCGCTAAACGCGTATTGACAAAAATAGATTCGCACGAAGGAATATTAGGTTCACAAACAACCGGATTTCCTAACTCGTCCAAATCCGATTCCCATGAATATCCTACGCTTATATTATCGCTTCGATCAATATCGCTTTTATAAAATTTTACCACTACATTAGAAGTATCCAAGAATGCCTTGTTATCACTATCAATATATAGTGGATAATCGTTAGCATATTTATTTAAAACAATATCTCGAAATCTCACTGTCATAACTTCGTGATAGTTCATCTTCCACTCTTCAACAACTCTCATATCTCCTGATTCATCCACCGTAATGTTAGCGACATATGAATCAATAGAAACATCTGAATTATCAAAATTGATAATTCCAATGTATATCAAAAAGAATGGAATTATAAATAAAAAACTGATTATCTTCTTCACTATCTTCGCCCTCTCTATACCGCACAATCGTGTATATAATATAACATTTATTTGATGATATATCTATATTTGATAAAAAAAAGATTTGATATAAAACTATCAAATCTATATTTATGTATGGCGGAGAAAAGGGGATTCGAACCCCTGCGCCCTTTTACAGACCTACTAGCTTTCCAAGCCAGCCCCTTCAGCCTCTTGGGTACTTCTCCTAATACTGGCAGGGCCAGAGAGATTCGAACTCTCGGTCTCGGAGTCAGAGTCCGATGCCTTAACCACTTGGCCATGGCCCAATCTAGTTTTATAATCTATTATCATTATATCTTTATTTGTAAAATAATCAACCAGAAAATTTTACTCTATTTCTTTAATAAAATCTAAACTTAAAGTATCTTTAATAGCTTCTTTAATTAATAATCTCATTACATCTATATCAATATCTTCAAGTTTTTTTATGTATAAACAACCTTTCCCAGTTTTATGTTTGCCAAGATTATTAAGTTCATCAAATTTATTAATATCATATGATAAGTATATCGTTATTGCTTGTTTTCTACTTGCAAGACCAACAATAGGCATTTCACCTGAATGGCCAGAATTATAAACATATTTTAATCTTCCAAATCCGATAATGCTTCCCCACAACCTTGGCTCTTTATTGGTTATTTCTTTCACCAAATTAATCAGTTTAACTATATCATTTTTTCGTTCAGTATCTAAACTATTTATTAAGCAATCTATACTAGTGTTTGTAATTTCCATAAAAACACCTCCTTTACTACTTTCTTAAAATTTTTACCATACTTCTTCCTTTAGCTAATTCGTCTATTAATTTATCCATATATCTAATATTTCTCATCAGCTTATCTTCTATTTCTTCAACTCTAACTCCACAAATTACTCCTTTAATCAATGATGTTTTTTCATTTATACTAGGAGCGTTTTCAAAAAACTCCTTTACGGTTAAGTTATTTTTTATAATTGACTCTAGATTTTCTTTTTCATAACTGGTTAACCAAATAATTATTTCATCAACTTCATCTTTTGTTCTATCCTTCTTCTCTACCTTTTGAATATACAACTTATATATTTTTGAAAAAGGCATAGCGAAAATTTTATGTTCCATATCATTAATTCTCCTTGCTTAAATCAAGCCGCATTAGATTCCAATCATAGTATTTATCTTTACCGATTTTTATAGCTTTCTTGTTTAAACCATAAGTAACAAAACCAAACTTCTCGTAAAGTTTTATAGCTCGTTGATTTTTTGAAACTACCTCAAGATAAATCGTTTCAGTATATCCACAATTTGTAGCGTATTCAATAAGTCTTTCCATTAGCAAACTTCCTACACCTTTACCCCAGTATTCCTTTAATACTGAAATTGCAATTTCTGCTTTATGTTTAATTCTTTCTCTTGGATTTGTATGAATATAGGCATTACCAATAATTTTTCCATTATCTTTAGCGACAAACATTCTACTATATTCAGTTTTGTTGACAACATCAAGAAAATTTTCTTCTTGCGCTAAAGTCATAGGTACGCCGGAAGAATCAAATAATAAAAAGTCAGTCTCTGAACCGATTTTTTTAAGATAATCCAGCATTTGTAAAGCATCTTCTTTTCTAACTAAAGTAATGTTATAGTTCATAAACTAATATCTCCTATTTGATTATGTTTTATTATATAATTATAGCATTTAAACATGATTTTTGTATTAAAAAAGCAAACTCTTATTGAGCTTGCTTGGATAATTTATACGCATAATCATATTCTTCAAAACCGATGTCAAAGTAAAATTTTTGGGTTGATCCGACAAAGATGTCTTTCGCTCCATCATTTAGCACTTGTCTGATTGAATTATATATACAAGCTTGGGCCAAACCTTTTCTTCTATGGTCAGGAACTGTTGCGACAGGTTCTATAAGTGCGGTATTAGTATTTTTTATATACCAAATACCCGAATAAGATTGATATTTATTGTCTTTAATAGCGACGAAAGTATAATTCTTTTTGAAATTAGGTGAGGAAGTCATATGTTGTCTTGAAAGTAAGTTTTCTTCTGAATAATCAACATCATCACCGTGATTAAAACCTCGCCATAAAACATGATGAATTTGATCTAAACGATAATCTGTTTCTAAAGATACTATTTTATACTCAGGAGTTATCGGAATATCAAAATCTTTTAATGTAAACCTTGAAACTGGATCAAATTTGCCATGATTGAAATAGCCAAATTCTTGCATCAATTTAACCATCTCATTATCTCTTGGAATAATTATGTCATGAGGCAAACTGTTCTTGATAAAAAAATTTACTAATTCCTTCCTTACACTATCTTCAAATTTATAAATAACAAAATAAGTGTTAGGTTCATCCTCGTAAAGTAATACCGCTTTTAACTCATCATTGCTATAGAAGAACTTCATTTGCGATAATTCACTTTCTTTTAAATTATCTCTGGCGAACATCCATTCCCATCTACTCCAATGGTAGTAAAGATATTGATATTCTTCATTTAAAGTTTTAATAAAATTTAAAACTTTAAAAAAATCTTCGTTATAATTTTTCTCTTGTTTATAGGAAACTATTTTGTACATAATATATGATTCCTTTTTTTATTCGAAATTTAAATCTTCTTTAAAATCTATAAACACTTCATTCAATTTTTTATAGTCCACAATATAACCGAACTTTTGATTTTTATCCCTGCTCATATTTAATATTCCACTAGTTAAAAACTCATTTATATGATAAGAAATCGTAGCGCTTGAGACATCAAGTTCATCGGCTATATTTTTAATAGAGCTAACGCCTTTAGCAATTAATTTTAAGGTTTCGTATCTAGTTCTATCTCCTAATGCTTTAAATATTTTAACTCTTTGAGCTAACTTGTCTTCATTAAGTTCATGTATCTTTTTAAAGGAATACTCCATTTCTAGTCCCCATACCATTCTGCAAATATCTGATTCAATAAATCTTAGTGTATAAGGCATAACGAATGAAACATAGAAATCGCAGTATTCTCCACCGTTAAAATCATAGGAAATAGCATCATAGGTAATTTTTTTAAATGTTTCATTAGTGTTTTTCGATAATCTTTTTGCTAAATCATTTCCAATCTCATCAAACTTTTGTTCATAATTTTTAAAAGAACTTTCAAAGAAAGATTCTACCTTTTTTAAAAGTAAAACAAATCTTTCCAAATGTTGATGAGGGTTTTGAACCATCATAAAAAGGTTCCATTTGTTAGCTGAGTCAATCTTAAGTTGATTTATAAATTGAGTTGCGTTAGTTTCATCAAATACTTTTGTCGCTACATCACCTGAATCTTCCATAGTAACCAAAGCTTTTATAATTTTATCTTTTAGTAGGTTGGATTCTTCTTTCAACAAATCACTCAAATAAACACTAATATCTGTATACTCATATATAGGATATGCATGGATCAATACATTAGCAAAATCATAATGTGAATAAATATCTTTCTGGTAAAATTGATTGATTTCATCCTTGAATGGTTCTAGTTTTGAATGCATTTTTTCAGAAAAATCATTATAATCTTCTTTTATTGCCTGTTTTAATGTTTCATCTTCATTTCGCATTTCTTCTTCTAAATTAAAATAGATTCTTGGAAATACTAGATTATCCAAAATCTTTGAAACTTCTTTATTAAATCTAAATTTCATTTAATCCCACACTTCTTTCATATGTTTTTGTTTTTTCTTTTGTATTTGATTCAATCAAATGCATTTGTTTATAGTAAATAATAACTGTCAAAATAATAATAGCTCCATTTAAGATCATTACAATTCCAGGATTAATTATATCATATAAATATCCAAAAATCACCTGCCCAATTGGGATCATTATAGCTGTTCCCAATCCTAAGACTGTTGATGTTCTACCCATATATTCTAAAGGTACGATTTTTTGAAGAAGAGTTCCTACTGCGATATTTACCGCAGTCACAAATACACCAATTATAAAGCATGTTACAAGTACTATAATGTAAGATAATAAACCATCGCTTATGCTGAATACAGATTGATTTACCGTGATTGATATTAGCATAATAAGGAAACCAATTATTAAAAACGATTTAACCAAAACATCTCCTAGTTTCATCTGTTTAAGTTTTTTCGTTAATAGCATCGGCGCGGCTATCATCGATGCGGATAGAACTGTTTGTAATAAACCTAATCTAAAGTCTGATTGTGATAAAACTTCCTTAACCAAAAATATCAATCCTACTGAGAAAAGTGGGGCGATACTGAAATTTACAATCATCGCAATTGAAATGATGGTTTTAATCGGTTTTGATTCTTTAATTATTTTGATCCCTTCAACTAAATCCTTCTTAAAACCAGCCATTGATTTGACATTATCTTCACTTTTTGTTTTTGGAACTTTAATAAACATTTCACTTATCGCTGAAATTAAAAAACTAACAGCATTTATTAAAATGGCTATAAATAGTCCAAATGCTCCATATATAATTGCGCCTAAAATAGGGGCCATTAGTGTACCAAAACTTATTACCATTGTTCTTAATGAGTTGGCTTCTAGATATTGTTCTTTTTCAACAACGCTAGGTATTACCACCGACATTGAAGAATGGAAAAATATCTCCGTAATTTCAAGCAGAATAACTAGTAGATATATTAACCCAATTGTTAAATCTTCATTATAAAACAAGTATATTGCAAAGCCAAAGAGGATAAAGGCGTTTATTAAATCTAAAATGACAATTGATTTCTTCTTATCGAACCAATCACCAAAAACTCCAGCTATTGGAGATAAAATAATTCTCGGTAATATTGCTATCGCAAGCATTGTTGCGAATAGTGTCGCAGATCCGGTTATAGCTAATACATACAAAGAGAGGACAAACTGTTGTATATTGCTACCGATTAAAGACACGAAATTACCGAGGATTACTAGTATGAAGTTTTTGTTTTTAAGTAATTTTTTATTCATCTGTATATATCTATCTCCAATATTGATTATTATATTCTACTTGATGATAAAATTGACCCCAATATTCACCTGGATTTAGAAAATCAATATATACCTTTTTTACATTGAATAATTTCATTTTATTTCCCCCTTGTCTAATTATTTTTTAAAACTTTTTCTTTAAGACAATTATATAATACAACATCTTTTATCTAATGTCAAGCATTTTATTAGATATTTATCTAATTTTTTAGATATTTATCTAATTTTTTGATTTGTTTTAAGAAGAAAGGCTAGATATGGGGATGTTAACTTTATATAAATCTCTTGATTTTTTGTTTTTTTTCATAATATTTGATTTTTTACAAAAATAATTAAAAAAATACTAACATTTTCGGAAATGTTAGTATTTTTATTTTCTTTATAAATTGTTGATTTTTAATACATCTTGATAAGTTGATAAGTCTTGATAAATCTCATTAGTAATAGGGTTTTTCTTTTTCTTACTAATTGTATATAGCTCAAAACCTAAAACTGCCATATTAATAAGTAAAGCGGAAATTGATAAAATATACTTTGCTATTGGACTGTTTGTTGAAACTATATTGAAAGCTGCTAAACTATCATAAGCTGGAAATGTTAAAGTAAACATTGCCCATAACGCCAAAGTTTGAGCGCGATGTTGCAGCCAAGCTCCTTTTGTACTAAAGAACGATAATAACGTTGATGAGAAGATTAATGCAACACCAGCGTAAAAAGCTCTTTCTGGAATGCAGTTATAAACATATGATAGATTCCAGACGCCATATGCAATAACCCAGAACCATTGTTGATCAGCCCAAATCATATCTCGTGATTTTGTTTTAGCTACTTTTATTCCAAACCAACCAGTTATAGTGATAATACTAAGTATGCCGGCGATACCATTTATAATATTCCATGGTCCACCAATTAAAGTGAGTCCGTTTTCTACTACATTAGCTTTAGAAAATACTTCAAAATCTCTAAAAACAGCTTCTAGAATATTTATACTTAGGATTAAGCCAGGGAATAGGAGTATCCATTTCTTTTTTTGAAGTTTGTCAAAATACCTAATAGCCATAAACCCAACAACACCTGCTAAAGCGCTGTATGTTTTAACCCAAGCAAACCAATTTCCAGAAGTATTTTCGTTATCGGTTTTACCCCAAATGAAAATTGTAAATAATATCGGAATTAAAATGTAAGTTACTACAGATAAAACTTTACTTCTTCTAGTAAGTTCATTGATTAAGATTAAACCAACAAAAATACCAACAAAAGCTAAAATGTTAATAAGTGTATAATTTTGAAAGAATAACATAAAAAATCTCCTTATAAAATAGTCTTCTTTCTAAAATTATAGCATATATTTAAGTTAATAGATTCAGTCAAAAAAACAACTTAATAGCATAAAAATCATATTTTCTGTAGCGCTTATTAATAACAGATTTTTTAGTTCTTATACTTTTTAAAAGGGATATATTTAGAAACTTTTTTCATATAGTCTTGATAATCCGGATACTTTTGAAGCGAAATGCCTTCTAAAAACATTGAACTGCCGATAAATAATAAAATCAAAAACATAGAACCAATTAATGTCCAGTTAAATAATAAATAATTTGTAACACCCGCACTGATACAAAAGAAATATAAAGCAACCCAAATTGATTGCTCAGAAAAATAGTTTGGATGTCTTGAACGCCCCCATAATCCCTGTGTGTTAAATCCTTTATTATAAGGACTAGGTAAATGTTCTAATTTCTTTCCTTGTTTTAACAGTTCATATTTTTTTGTTTGGAATTTCATTTGTTGTTTATCGGCAATTGTTTCAAAAATAATGAATGCTAATAAAAGCGCTGCAATTAAACCGTCAAATATGGTAAATAATACTGTCGATTCCATTATTGCAAGTAATGGTAAACAAATAGCAAGTACTAACGCGTTTTGATATATCGAAATAAAAAACAAATCGAACAATGCCCATTTCCATCTCTTATTCAATTTTGGATCTTTTCTTAAAACAATCCATCTGTAGTCTTCTTCGCCTGACCAAAACTTAATTGAATATGCACCTTTTTTCGCAAAGTTGAGTGTTAATCTAACACCCCAGATGGTAATGAGAATTGCCATAATGATTAAACGAAGATTCATACCGCTTTTCACAACAATAATCCAGGCATAAACTATAGGTAATATAGACCATAACTTATCCATTTGAGAATTGTTTCCGGTGATTTCACCGACTATGAAACAATATGCCATGCTAACGGCACAAACAATTATGAGTATTTGTAATGTATCTAATTGAAGTTCACTAAGTTGAAAACCTCCTAAAACAAATCCTAATACTGATAATGCAAGAGCTATGATTACAGTAGCTATGATTCCGATGTTTTTTTTCATATGATTGTCCTTTTCATTTAACTTAAATTTATTAAAAACTATCTACTTGATAATTTACTTTAACACTCTGATTTTTTCTATATTTTAATTATTCTATCACAATATTGATTTAGAATCTATTGGTTCTATGTTCATGTGTTTTTTTCTTATTAATCATAATAATAAGAAAAAAGTTCAATTCATAAAAGTGGAATCATTATACCATATCTCCAACTTTTGGAAGCTATTCGTTTCAAAATATCTTGTCATTACGGAGTTTTGCTCCAAAACCACTGGGTTTCGAAGGAGTTTTTCTCATTTTCAAACGGAGTTGCTTTATTTCAAACTATTTTCTCCTAATTTCCATGTACCATCATGGTTTAATTTCATCATACTTAAATAATACTCATTAGGCTTACTTTTATTATAATTATGTTCTTTTGTAATATCATAATCATTATACCCTGCCTTATCATAAAGTCCCAAAATATATTCACGATTATTTTCTGAACTGATAACATCTAAATAGATTTTTTCGACTGCATTATGATCACTGATTAATGATTTTGCTGAATACGATTCATCTAAGTAACCTAAGACACCATAAGTAAAATCACACATTATAAATTGCTTGTCTACTATAGCCTCACAAACTGTATGTCCGTTGTATGCTTGTTTTGTATTCACAAGTGTCACCATTCTACAAGGTATCTTTAGACATTGAAATAGTGCACATCCTACACGAGAAATATCGGTGCACCAATCTGTACCTCTTTCTATGATTTCTTTTTCAGTTCCACCAAATATAATATTTTCAAAAGGAAGATTAAATTTTTCAACAATTTTTCTAGTATAAGCAAGTATATTTCTCATAGATTCTATCCATGAAGACCCTTTAAATTGCTGTGCAAAATCATACAAATTATGATCAACTATATTTTTGCTGATAGTATATTTTGATGAATCATAAAGCAGCTCAATAGAATCTGAATCTAAGAGGATCATCTTCTTACTAAAATTGTAGTCTATAGAGTCTTTGTCATGAAGATCATTTCTAAACATGACACCATATGGTTTCCCAAATATATCAAATCCTATTTTCATCATTTCACTTCTTTCTAAACTTATAAACTCCCGCAACTTCATTAATTTGAACATAACTTAATTTATAAATATCAATTAACCGACTTAATTTGTATTTCTTAAGAATTGGATAATATTCTTCATCATCCCAGATAGCAGAGTATTTATTTTGTAATTGATTCATTTCTTCTACTTCAAATGTTGAAACATCTCCAATAATGATTACACCATCTTCATTTAAGTAATCATTTAGTTTTAGAAGTAATTCAATCTGATCATTATAGTTTAAATGATGAATAGAGTAGCTAAAAACAATAAAGTCAAACTTATTGGATATTTGATTGAGTGCAGTGCTAAAGTCAGCCACTATAAATGCAGCTTTTTTCATATGAATTTTAGCAATTTCAATCATTTTGTCTGATAAATCGACACCAGTAATATCATATCCTAAATCGTATAAAGGTTTGGTTATTTCGCCAGTACCAACACCCATCTCTAAAACTTTCGCTTTTTTTGTGTGTGATATCATATCAATAATACTGTATTTTATCTCGGAATATCCTGCAAAAGGATATGTTCCTTCTTTTTCAGATTTAAGTACACTATTATTGTAACTTCTAGCCCATTGATCAAAAAGTTCTTTCCTAATCTTGTTCTCAATATTTAAAGAAAACTTAGTGTTTGTATTATCTTCTTTTATAATTGTAAATCCATGTTTTTTATGAAAATTCATAGACTTAGTGTTATGGTTTCTAACTATTGAATAGAGCTTCATAATTTCATTTCTTTTAAGTTCGTGCAAGACTTGAAACAATAATTTTGTAGCATATCCTTTACGATAATGATCTCTGTGTGTTTCTAGTCCTTCCAAATAGTAATCTCCATTTTCAAATACTATTCTACATACTGCTACTATAGTATTTTGTTCATCTCTAAAGACATAATACCCATGAAAATTTTTATCCATAGAACAACTCATTAGATATTCTATATAATCTTTTTTAATATTAGATTTGATTTCTTCAATATTTGAATCATTTAAACTAAACCCTCTATCTTCAACTAGACCATGGTTAAGAACATCGAACCATTGTTCAATACAATTATCTTTTAATTGCAATATTTGTTTGCCTTTCCAAATTTCTAACAAAATAAACACCTCATGTTTAAAATTATAACACATATTATTATACTTTTTTTTCAAAATTAATAGTGTTTAAAATTTAAAACGAGTTCATTTCAATTAAGAAACAAAACTCGTTAATTTCAAATTTGGGTTGGGTGACCTATTTTGATACAATTACGCACCCTCTATTTTATCACATGGTATGATACAACTGTTTAGAATTTATACTATTTCATAATTGTTTGTTTTCTATGGTTCGATTGTCATGATTAAAACAAATAAAATTAATCCAATTCCTAAGACAAACATAGATATTCTAAGAAGCAGTTTTCGAAATGGATTCAACTTTAATTGTTCATCATTACTTTCTAGTTCATTTCTAATAAATTTGTTTATAAAAAATGATCCCAAAAAAAGCATAAATCCAATTTCAAATAATATCGCATATAAAATCATATGGCTTGTCTCCTAATGTATTAAATTTATATCTTTAGCACTAATTCCTCAAGTATATCAAATCTTGGATTAAGGAAGTACACTTTGTCATAGTTGTCTTGTCATTACTAAGTTTATCAAGTTTTTCACTAAAAAAAATAGCGTGTTTTACTCTGGAGTTATAAGAAGTTTACTTTTTGTGCACTAGAAGCTTACAGCTTTAAGCACAATCGCACTAAATATGAAAAATTATATTGACAAGTTATAATCAATATCTATTACCAAAACATGCTATCAAAATCTTATTTTCTATGCATACGATACCACAGGTAACCACTGTTTAATTTCCATACCAATCCAGAAAAGAGTTCAATAATATTCTAGAAATTTAGTATTCTCTCTCTAACATTATGAAATTCAGACAATAACTTCTTACTCTCGACAATAATTTTATTTTTGCATTTTAAAACGCCTTTTTCTCTGGAAGTTATCACAGATACTAATGGGTTTTTAAAATCATCAATTGCCCAGTACAAGCCATATATTTTATCAAACGATATATATTCATATGCATACTTCTCATTTTGATGTGAGTAGTTTACTTTATTCAACACTTGGTCAATTATATTTTTGATCTCTTCTTCAGGGTCGCTCTCATTATTTATAATCTTATTCAAATAGTATTCAATAACTTCAAGTCCTGCTTCTTTTTCACTTGGTAGACTTAATTTTAACTCTTTTAAAGTTAAACGCAAATAATTTTCAATTTCCCAACCATCAACTAGCCCTGCAAGTATTAGTAATGAAGGAGCTTCCATTCCGCTTTCTAGAGAATCTAATGCTAACTTAGGTAAATCTTTCGATGTATAATTACCAAGAACATATTGAGCAATTCCAACTTTAAAATTCATTATATCACCCCTATAATTTTTGAATTATCATAATACTGATTATTTTATCTTCTTTACTTTTTTTTGGGGTTTAAAGAATCAATATCATATATCAATTCACCCAGGTTGTTTGTTATGGCCCAGACAAACGCAATTTTCCTTTGTTTTGAATATAATTTGACAGAACCTGTTTGTGTGTATATATAACTAATATTCTCATATGGATAAATTCTAGTTATTCTAAACATGTTTCTAAAGTGGATTTTTCGTTCAATAAATTTGATTCTCCAATTGATCATGTACAAAACAAATCCAATGTCAACAATATGAAGAATGAGTGAATAGTAAAAATATTTTGATGCTTCAAAATATACTATGATATTCACTATAGCGACAAGCACAAAGGAACAGGCAACAAGAACCCACAACATTTTAGGAACCTGAAGTACATTTTTATTTGTTTTTACAATAGAAATATTGTTCTTTTCTTGAAATGATAATATTTTTTCAGAAAGCAGTCCATAATTACTTTGGTATACTCCGATTCCAACAATATGCTTGTTATCAATATAAAATCTAGTTGCAGCACCTAAAAATCTAATTTCTATTTTGTCATAAGCAATATCTTTTGTTTTTTTAGCAATACTTTTATATGTGAAATGATCATCATATACTAGAATTTTCCATTTTTGTAGATAAAGACCAAAATAAATATGTACAATCGCAAATGGGAAACAGAATAATAATCCAAATAACCAAGGATCATCATCCGTATATATATCAGGGAACACAAATGTTGATATTCCTAATAAAATATAAAACGAAGAAAGTATGTAAATTATATTTGACCAGTTTGACGAATATCGAATTACATTTTCATTTCCTATTGATTTTTCTTTACTTGATGAAGATATCTTTTTAAATAACTCTTGCCAAAATGATTTCATCTTCCATACTCCTTTGTGTGATTGGGTTGTGTGATCAATTTCAATACAATTGTAAATCTACACAGATATTCTTTACATCAATAATTTTTGTATTTCAAACCTAATATAATGCGCCATTTTTCTTGACGAGTTTAAAATTTATTTCAGTGTTTTTTAACTAAATATATCGTGTTCTTTAAGAGGGTTTTTCATTTATATTCTTATCCAATTTCTCTATTAATGAAATATAACCATTGAAATTATTTCTAATATTTTCAATTTTCATATTACTTACCTCATTGTAGGCTAGTATATAATTTTTTAATGCGCTCACTTGTTCTATAACCAACGTACAATCTTGCTTCGTTTAGACATAAAATCATAATGTGTTTTGTTTCTTCAATATTAAGCGATATTTTTCTATATGTGTAACTATCATTTTTATCTTTGTATTTACCAATATCTAGGTATGACTTCATCTTGGGTTGGATTACCTATTTTGATACAAATTAGAACCCCATCAGGATTTTTAGCACCCTAGTACTTTTTTTAGCACCCCTGATGAGATTTTAGCACCCCTGATGAGATTTTAGCACCCCTATAAATTTACTGCTGGATTCAAATGTAAGTGTTCAAACCGCCTTGCAACTGGAATTTGTTGTACGAAACTTCCATCATTTTCATGCAAAAACACATACAAAAAAAACCAATACAGCAAAATAACAGGTAGATTACCCCTGCAATTCTTACTTCTTTTCAATTGGTATCACTAGCCACTCGTTTTCACTAGTTGCACGCATGACGCCGTGAAAATCGATACTATCTTCACTTTTAATTTCAGCTCTCAACGGAAATCCTGGGCTTATACCCCTACTAACTCCAACAAATAAAGCGTTGTGAACTGAGGCATCGCTCAGTCGAACATTTTCGTGCTTTCCGCTGTTGAACATACTGTCGCTCTTCAAAGACAATTTCATTCTTTCGTTGTTATTTCCGTGCAATATAAGAAAACGAGCATTTGGTTCAAAATAGGTTTTTGCATAGATATTTATGGTAATATCTTTCCCTTCATCTGATTGCGAGAATTCCCCTCTTACGTTCTGATATCCAGCACTGCCATCCAAAATCGATTGCTGGCCCTTAACAACATCGATCATTTGACGAAGGCCAACTTCAATTCCCTTTCCAAACACATCAATAAAAACATTTTGCATCAATATGGGAGGGACAAAACAATCATCAAGTTTCACGGGAATGAATCGTAGAGTACGCTTCGACTTAATGTAAAGTGCATTCTGCCATTCTAACTTCACCATGTTACTCTGAATACTTGTTTTTGACATGATGAAGAAGAAATGAGTAGCATTTTCAAGCCCCTCATTCATTTTGTCAATAATCCCATCTCCTGGTTGAATTGACCATGCATCGAAAAAAACATTCTCTTTCCCAAAGACAATTGCCATCTTTGTAGCAATTACCTGTACTATTTCAGAATCTTTGTGGTTATAACTAATGAAAATCATTTTCTCACCTCTATCAGCATCATATCTTCTAATATAAATAATTGTATAAAGCTCTCAAAATCTAGTTGAAAAGTTAGCACCAGTTAAGAATAGTTTCTATATAGTGAATGCGTATAATATATTTGTCCCGATATTCATTAATCACATTCAAGCAGCCTTTCTTACATAAAAGCGAACTATAGTGGCAGATTATCCTCAATTTTTGCATTATTGATTTGTTCTTTTTGCTCGTTGTTTTTCTTTATTTCTTCACGCATTCCTTCGATTTGTTTATAAAAATCAGAATTTGGATTAGTCTCCTCTTGAATTCTTTGAAATATTTTTGAGATTGGGTCGGTTTCATCAATAATAAACTCTAGTTCATCTTTTAATGCGGCTTTAAAAATCGTGTCTAGAAAAGTGCTATTAATATCCTTTTTATGAACTTCTGTACTATCAAATAGTATTTTCCCGTCATTTTCGATAATTAGTTTTTTTTTCATAAATCAAATCCTCCATATATTTTATTTCTTAATTTAATCGCATCATGAGATCCATCAATTAAACTTGCAATTTTTTCAATAGCAGCACTTTTATCTGCCACATCAAACATACTTAGATTTTCATATTTAATGTTATTAACTCCAGCAATTGGGTCGTTCTCAGCTCTTAGAATATTGTTGGAATCGGAGTTTATAACAAGTAATGGTTCATGCGTTGTGATAATTACTTGATACTTCTTTTTGAGTTCTGCCAATTTTCTTCCCAGAGTTTTGAGGATGAATGTTTTCTCAAGATTATTGTCTGGTTGGTCATATACTATGACTGCATTGTTTTCCATAGCCTTTAATTTGGTATCAATAAGCATATTAATGTAAATTTTTGAAAGTTGCCCAGCACTCAGTGAACTTATCAGTTGATACTTACTATCGAGATTTTTAATCAAAATATCATATTGAATAAATTTGTTTGCATTTAGTCGGAAAATATTACTGTTGGTATAGCCCTTAGAGACAAATATATCAGCAAATGTTTTTACTTTGTCTAGGTCGAATAAATCAATAGGATACAGTGAAGCATTTTTCCCGCCTGAAGGAGAAAATTCACTTTTAAGGATTTTACTTTGCCCAGATCCAATTGCTGAATCAAAATATTCTGTTATGTCCTCATACCCGATATCTTTATTTATTTTAAAGTTGGCAAGTTTGATAATATCTTCATCTTTTTTTACACTCCTAATTAGTTCCTCAGAGTCGAGAGTAGGAATATGCAATTGGTACTCAAGTATTGTTATCTCTTTCAATTTGTTAATGACATTCTCTGTCTCATCAGAAACAATCTGTTTGGACTCATTTACTACTTTTGTTCTTTGTCCGATAGTTTTATTATAATCGCCAACTATAGATGAAATCTTTGATTTTATTATCAAGTTTGCGTTATTATTTATCTTCTGTTTTTGTTTTTCATTCATATTTAAATGTAGTTTTTTAAGTAAATTGAAACGAATTGAAGTAAGTAACTTAATATCTTCAGCCAGGTTGTATTTTTTCAATAATGAAGTTATCGAATCAAAGGATTTTTTTGCATTAGTTACATCTAAATCGATATTAACAATTGCTGTTGATATTTCCTGATGAGTCGTCTTTATTTTTGAATCTATAATGTATTCTATGCTACCAGGAACACTTTTGTTATTACGCAAGTAATCAATTGAAGCAAATATCTTTATAAGAGTTTCATCTAGTTCAGAAAAGTCATTTTTTATTGAAATCCTGTCAGTAATATACTTATTGAGCGTATAGTTAAATATACCTATAAGTTTTTCTGTATCTACAAAAGATGGAGCTGCATTGAGGTCTTTTAATAGTCGATCTTTATCATAACTCAGTGTTGCTACAATTTGTTTGTATAAGTTTTCTCCTTCAAACACATTAATATCGTTTGGCTTAACAATGTTTTCCTCATTATCAAATACTTTCACTTCAGTGTTAACGTACATTGATGAATAATCAGAATCTGTGCTACTAATAGCATGATTTAAATTTGATCCAGTTAGTTTTAGCTTGATTAGATTAAGAAGCAATGTTTTTCCGCTTCCGGAATTACCAATTATTGAATTCAATCCATGTGAGAAAGATAGGTTAGCTGAGCTTAAAACTCCACCTTGATTCGTTATTTCAATTCTCTTAACATACCTGCTTTTCTCAATAATGTCTGTTTCACGAAGAACACGATCTTTTCCGATAATAGCGCAATAAAACAATGAGTCAAATGAAGGTTCTCCCCATATATATGTTGGTTGAGTAATTGATGAAAAATCCTGTCTATCTGCTGATGAAATTGATGCTGAACTTTTAAGCCACTCAAACTTCTCAGTACTAATATATTGTCTGATTTTTACTTCAAGATATTCTCTTTGACTTTTACTGTTGTCTTCTATCATTATCGGTATAAAGTCTCGAATACTTAATATGTCATCAAATGTAGCGTGATTGCTTAGACTATCTCTTCCACTACTACTTTGTTTTGTACCATGGGGAATTAAAATACATTTATATTTTAGTGCAAGATCAGTTAAGTTTATTATAGTGATGGCATTACAACCATTAATAGTTCTACAATTAATGACATCAGTTTCAAATTGCTTAAGATTGCTTTTTGGACTTAATAAAAAAATCAAATGAAGGTAATTTCTATCACTCTCTGCTTTTATTAGGTCATCTACAATATTGAATTCCACACCAGGAATTAGTGAAATGTCATATTTCTTTATGGAGATATAATTAACCAATTCGTCATATTTATTTTTCCAAAAATGATTTGCATTTGTCATTGCAAGTAATTGATAACCTGAAGTTGATGCACAATCGATTTTGTGCTTGGCAGTAGTTATATCAAAGGATGGAGTATTTTTGTCATTAAGTTTATAATCTGCAGCCCCTCCTCCGAAATGATTATGAAGGCTTGTTTTTGTATATTCAACCTTGTCCATATATTTTTATTCTCCTTTGACTATATTTCTTATATCTATTCCAATCAAATAAATAGAATTTCATGTATATTAATTATAGTTATACTACCACCAGAATATTCATTTATCAATATCGTAAGTTTAACTTGATAAAAAATTAACTACATATTGCATAAACAACTGCATTTATAGC
>PGXI01000006.1:0-13275 GCA_002839125.1 Tenericutes bacterium HGW-Tenericutes-5 | reverse complement strand
CTGAAATCGTGTAAAACCACAGGCAAATCGTGTAAATTTTGAAGCAATCGTGTAGAAGTTCGTTTGACTAATGAATTTCACCTTGTTTTAAAATGACTTTTTCATAATTTTTTTATTTTGAAAGTTCTGAAAGTGCTCTATTTAGCGCAAAAAAAGGCCTGATATCTATTGTATCAAACCTATGCTTTTTATATGGTACGGTCGATGGGATTTGAACCCACACATCCTATAGATACTGCCGTCTGAAGACAGCGCGTCTACCATTCCGCCACGACCGCAAAGAAGTTAAATAAATATTCTAACTATAAAATAAATTATTACTAACCAACAAACTACAAAAGGTACCGCATAATACCATTTCTTTGGTTTTCCATTTAACCACAGATTTTTCGCTTCTATTTGACACTCTTCCCAAATGTTATCAGGAATCAATTTTATAACAAAACTGATTAATATCGGCAAAATAATTATGTCATCAACTAACCCGAGAATAGGTATAAAATCCGGGATTAAATCAACTGGCGATAATGTATATATAACTACAAATCCAGCTAATATTTTTGCGAGTATTGGCGTTTCTTTTTTTCTCATCGCAATATACACTGCCGGGACTTTATATTGCAACTCTTTTGCTCGTTCTTTAATACTCATAGTATCCTCTTATTATCTCTATAATTATTTATGTTTCATAGATTTGCAGAGATTATTAACTCCATATAATCATCTACTATTTGATAGTCAGTGGAAAAATCAATCATAAGGATTGGCATCACATTTAGCAAAGCTTCCAATCCTTCATATTCGAGTAAATATTTATTGAAGTCTCGAGCGCGTCCAAGTAGAGACCAAGTTTCGAAGCTTCTCATAATTCCTGTGAAACTCATCTCCATTGTAGCAACAGCTTGCATTACTCTAAATTCTCCATAATATGAAGAAGTTAAAATACTTAATTTTTCATCTTCAAGAAAAGAGATTATTTTGTCAAATTCATCTTCATTAGCCCAATTAGAACGGATGTTTGCTTCATAATCAAAAAAGTATTGATTGCTCGTATTAAACTTAGATAATATGATTAATCCGCCTTTTGTTTTTGAATCAGTTATATCTCCGTAGGTTATTTCAAATAACTGTTGATTATTAGTAATTGCGTAATCTAATATTCCGGAATCTTCAAAATATTCATAAATCTCATCGAAATCTTCTTGGTCATTGTAGTCGACTCCATAAATATGTTGCAAATCAAGGATGACAAACTCACCAGGATTCTCACTCAAAAATAAAGTTATCTCCGAAAGAACTTCATCTATTTTTGAAGAAAAATAATTATGAGCCGTATAGTAAGATTCTTCCTTTTCATTATAGGATAATCTCATATCTAAGTATCTTACACCAGATTTTAAAAGTTCTTTTGCGCTAACTACTTGAGTTTTAGACTGCCTAATTGAAAAACCTTTTATCAATCGACCAATAAAACCTGTCATCAAACCGTCAGCACTTTTTTCATCAACATCTGATGAGATACCTATTTCATGTGAAAAAGCATCATGAGCACCAAGCATTTTTACCTCGATAATTAAAGTATCTTCATCCAAAGTTTCGCTCATCCAGCTGCTGTAATCTTCTGTAGTGCTTTTTGAGTTAACAAAAAACCAAGGGGCATTGACAACTGCTAAAAGCATAAAAACACTCAACAAGAAAAAGATAATAAATCTTCTTAAAAATCTAATAGACCGTTTCATCTTCATCCCTCCAAAAATCTTTTATCATTTTACCTAACTCAACTATATCATTACAAACACTTAAGTGGCTCCAAAATTTAGGATATAATCTTAAATACTTCCTTGTTGTGAAGCGATCATCCAACAAAAGAGCTACTCCTCTATCGGTTTTTGTTCTAATTACTCTTCCAACAGCTTGTATAACTTTGTTTAAGCCTGGATAAGTATAAGCATAATCAAAACCATTATCAAAAGTAAGATCATAATGAGACTTTAAAATGTTATTAAATGGTGCTATTGCCGGCAAACCAACTCCAACAATTAATACGCCGCTTAATTGGTCTCCAATCAGATCAATAGATTCACCAAATATACCACCCATAACAAACAAAAATACTTGGCTGACATCGCTCTGGTCTTTAAAAAGATTCATCATTTCATCTCTTTCGTGAGAAAACATGTTTCTTTTTTGAGAGATGAAATTAACGTTTTCAATTTCATCCAGCAAAATACCTTCTAACTTATTTAAATATGCATAACTTGGGAAAAAGATAATATAATTTCCTTTTTTACCCTCAACTAGCGCTTTAGTTGCTTGAACTATTTTATCGATTGAATAATCTCTATCCTTATATCTAGTAGATATATCATCTATGGCTAGTAATAATAAATTGTTTTGACTAAAATCGGAGATAAGGGATATGTCTTCGCCTAAGTTACTGGTAATTAAACTTTTATAATAGAACATTGGCGTTAAAGTAGCGCTAAAAAAGTTAGCTGCTTCACAGTGATTGTCAATTGTTTGATTGATGAATTCGGAAGCGTTCAAACAATTGATTGAGATAATAATATCTTCTTCATACCTTTCGATTACATAAACGAAGTCATCATTATAAAATTCATTTATCTTTAAGAAGCGTGATACTTCAAAATAAAAATCTTGTAACTCTTGTCTTTCAAACTTGATTTTATCATCAGAGAAGATTTTATCAAGTTTAACAGCTAGCTTTCTTAGATATAATAATAGAGTCGGATTCACTTCTTCTTTTTGAACAAAATCGACTTCAAGCAAAGTTATTTTAGCTGCGGAAAAAACTTCGAGAATTTGGTTTATTTCATATGATGGATCCGGTTTTAAATACCGTGATATTTCTAAAGCCTTAACAAACATTGACTCAGTCAAACTTGATGAATACATCTTTCTCGATCTATCCACTAAATTATGAGCCTCATCGCAAAGAAGAATGGGATTATATTGGTCGTCTTCAAAGTATCTTATTAAATGAGCCATTGGATCAAAGACATAGTTATAATCGCAGATAATGATATCAGCATAGTTAGATAAATCCAAACTTAGTTCAAAAGGACATACTGTATGTTTTTTTGCATAAGCTTTAATAAGTTCTTTTGTTAGTAGAGTTTCATTAGAATAGACATCGTCAATCGTTTTAAAAACTCGACTGTAATAGCCTTTTGCGTACTTGCATACTTCGGGGTCACAATCTCTTTTATCTAAGAAACACATTGAATCTTTAGCAGTTATTTCAATACTTTTTGTGACTAAACCTTTTTCTTCTAACAATCTAATTGTATCAATTACTACTTTTTTCCCATCATTTTTTGCGGTATTATAAAATATTTTTTGTCTTGGCTTGTTAATTGCTTTTAGTCCTGCAAAAAGTGATGCTATCGTTTTTCCGATTCCCGTTGGCGCTTCTAAATATAACTTTCCTTGATTCAAAATATTACGATATATATATGCCATCATTTCTCTCTGATTGAGCCTATATTCCGGGAAAGGAAACTCTAAACCAATAATAGACTTTTGCCTTGTATCTTCATGTAGTCTAATTTTCTCTTCCCATTTAATATATTTTTCTACTGTCTTTAGATAATAAGCTTCTAATTGTTTGACAGTAAATGATTTGTTAAATTGCTTAACCTTTAAATCGTTAACTTGAATGTAGGTCAATAAGACATTAACTCTTTTTAAGTCGTTTGTAATTGCATAGATATAAGCGTAGATTTTGGCTTGAGCAAGATGACTAGGGGTTGTATCTAACTCCAATTGATCAAAATCCATATGAGTAGACTTGATTTCTTCAATAATGACTTCATTTTCACGAATAAGAACTCCATCAATTCTTCCTTGAATTGATAGAGTTAAATCATCTTGCTCATACTTAATTTGACACACAACCTCTTTTTTATCGGTCTCTGAATATTGATTCTGCCAGTATTTATGAATATCGGTACCTTCTTGTGCTCTTTGAAGAAGGTTTTTTGTGCTAGTAATATTCCCAGATCCATAAAGTAGCTCAACAATATCCTTAACGCTAATCGATATTTCCTTCATGACTAATCACCCGTTCTATAAATATTATACTCTAAAGAAAGAGAAATAAAATAAAAAAACCAAGAAGACTTGGTTTTTTCTAGAATTTGATTTGAAATGGTAATAATGGCAAATTATTGGATGTTATTATATCGCAAATCGGGAATTTTTTTATACCATATCTTATTTCTTTAAAATCTTTGTCCTTCTTAATTTCAATAATATTATTTGTTATTGTTATATCATTGATAGGATAAAAATCAATCCCATTTATAGAATAAGAAAAACCTAAGTACTGTCCCGATTTAGAGACTAAATTTAAATAGTTATCTTTTGTTAATATAGTAATTTTATCTGGAAATATTTGATAAGAAAAGAAAGTTGGAGAGGTATTGTTCTTCCCTATTTTATAGATTTTTTCTAAAACCACATTCGATAATCTTCTAGCTACCAAATGTTTGTCTTTCGGATTAATCATTTCTGGATCACCAAAGTCAATAGCAGAAACCAAAAACGCTTCTTCTTTCTCTGCGGCAACTTTAGCTTGAGCGATTCTAATCATGCTTACTGAATAATCATCGGCTTCTGGATGATTGTACCCAGCAATTTGAATAATAAAAATCGGTAGTTTTAAATCATCAAAATCAAACCTTAAACTTTTTATAATTGATCTTAAAGCATTTTCATAAACGCTATAATAAGGATAATCATTTTCACCTTGATAGAAAATAATTGCTTTAATTTGGTGAGGAACTATACAGTCTTTTAATCTTGAATATAAAGGAAGTCTTTCTTCATTAGAATATTTGCTTGTAAGAAGCTTTATTTCGTTGTTAACTTCAATATCAGATTTACTCATTAAAGAAAATATTCTCGAGTCTTGATGACTACATTTAATTATTCCGATTGGGCTTTTAATTACTTCATGCATTCCTTTAGCGAATAGATAAGCTAAAGCGCTACAAGCTTCAAAATTTGATTTATCAGTTATTAACCAACCTTTATCTTCATTGGAGCAACAGAAAAATCTAAGACTCAAATTATCATAATCTTGATTGTGATAACTATCCCTTAATGGCATTGATATATTCATACCGCCAAGGAATAAATAAACATCTCCAATAACGCAATTATATAGAACTATCTTATCTTTCTTAGATTGAATTGTAACAGAAAAGGAAGCTTCTCTTTCCTCGATACTAGGGAATTCAACCATAAATGTTTCGTTCTTAGTTTTAATACTTATTTCATTTTCAAGAAGTTTAAAATTAATTTCAATATTCTTTTTACATTTACCAAAAATGCGAATTGGTTTTCCTGCCTGAAAAACCATGTTGTCATTAAATACGTCTGCTAAAACAAAGTTGCTCTTCATATAAAAAATCCTTTCAAGGGATAAATCCCTATAAAACTAGAGATATTATAACAAAAAAAGCAGCTTAATGTAAACGAAAATTAAGCAGCTTTATTTATAAAAAATCTGAGATTATTTAATTTATTTTTTAAACTAGTTTAATTAATAATTTTTTTTCGGTATTTATTTCCTACTTTCACTAGGTAATGTTGAGATGCAAAATCAATTGTATCTTTAATCGATGTATAGATATCTCTAGTTTTAAAACCTAATTCTCTTTTTGCTTTTATATTAGAAAAGTTATGATTAGAGTTCAACACCGATATTGAGTAATGAGTAAATAAAGGTCTCCTTCTCATAATCATAAAAATGAATTCAGCAAAATAACTCATGGACAAAATGAACCAATAAGCGAGTTTTGTTTTAACTTTCTTTCTATGTGTGTATTCTGCTATGTAATCAAGAAGTTCCTTTATCTTAATGGAATGTCCAGATAATATGTATCCTTCCTTATCTTTTCCTTTAATAGCAGCGCTAATAATTCCGTCTGCGACATCTCTTACATCAACAAAATTGTATCCGCCTTTTAAATAAGCAGTTAGCCTGCCTAATAGATAGTCAGTAAAAACTTGTCCGAAATTTGATAGTTTGTAATCATAAGGACCAATTATACCTGAAGGGTAGACAACTACTGTTTCTAAGTCCTTTGAAGTTTGATTCAATACAATATCAGTCGCGATTGCTTTTGTTTTTGCATAATATCCTTTAACTTTTTTCGGATTAAATTCTAACGGTTCTTCGATAAGTTGATTATTCTTCTTTTCCTCTATTGCATGGACGCTAGAGGTATAAACCAAACGCTTAACTTTATTTGTTTGACAAGCTTCTAGAAGGTTTTTAGTACCTTCAACATTCACTTTGTATAGCAGTTTTTTCTTTCCAAGTCTAATTTCAACTATACCTGCTAAATGAAAGACTGCATCATATCCTTTAACAACTTCAAATAACCGATTTTTATCGGTTATATCGCCATAAATTACAGTCACAAAAGGTTCAATAATTGAAATATCATCGTTTTGCATAACTAAAGCATGCACTTCATGACCAAGTTTATAAAGTTTTCTAACTAAAACATTTCCTATATGCCCTGTGGCACCTGTTACTAAATATTTCATATCAGTACTCCTTGGCTTCATTATATAATGAAATTTTTTATTTTTAAACCATTGTTTATTATTGTGATGTAATACTCAGTAACCTATCACAATTAACACATAAAAAAAAGACGTTTTCTAATGAGAAAATCGTCTTTCAGTTGTTTGATTTTTTTTAATTCCAAGTTAATGTGCTTCCATCAAAAATGCCATCAGCTGGAATCTCAAAATCGGCTGTCTGAGCTATTTTTATCGACCAATCGTAGGTAGTCACACTTTCTTCAAAAAGCACTAATAAGAAGTAATCTTCGCTGTCTAGGTCGAAAGTAAAGGTGTCTCCGATAAGTGTTCCTTCTGTCCACTTACCACTTTCGCCTTCTTCCCAAGTCCAAGCGACTATTTTCATTCCTTCTAAAACTTGAGTATCCAGATTATTTATTGCAACTTCTTCGATAACAACATTGCTTTTTATATATGTATATTGTCTCTCTATCTTGTAATCATTATAATAAATTTCAAAATCTAATGTAACTGTAGCGTTATTTTCAGGATGAGATAACTCAATAATTTGATTTCCCGTAAAAGATATTTTTTCTCCCCCATTAATTGAGTAATAACTTTCTGTTGTATTGTAAGAAAATACGGATATTGATAAGGTATCAGTGAAAGACCCTCTTAATCCATCATTAGATACATAGATGGCTGGCTTTGGCTCATATGGATTATTATAAATTACCGCTACTCCGCTTTCAGACATTTGTCCAGATATTTTACCATCTAAAACTGTAAAAGTATTTTGACTAACATGATCTAAGTAATTTCCATTAGGAAGATTGGTCACAGTTAAATTATCAACTATTCCTGTGCCGTTTAAATCAACTATTAAAACACCTTGTATTTCTTCATTAAATCTTTCGTTTAGATAGAAACCATTTTGACTTGATTGAAGTTCATCCGTTCCAACAAAATAATTATGGAAACGATTGACTGAAGAAACTTCTACAGATTGGAAGAGATATGATCCAATCATTCCCATAAAAGTATTATCATTAGGTCGAGCAAAATAAAGAGTAGTCGCATCTTTTCTTGAGGCTTGAATTGCATAAGTTTTTGTTATATATGAGTCCGGAGTATTTTTTGTTAAACCACTATCATTGGCGTAAGTATCATGAGATTCTGCCCAAAGTACTGTTTTTGAAGCAGGGACTCCAGAAAGATAAGCGGCGTTAACGATGCTCGCTCCATTTTTTGTTATTACTGCAGTTCTTACCACATCACCTTGGTTACTAGCGGTTACAGACATGTACTCAGTATAATCTGTGAAAGATCTTTCAAATCCCGCGGTATTCAAGATTTCGCCATAAAAGTATAAATCATCTCTTCCTAAACCTTCTGCGTATTCCTTAACTCCGTTTATTACATTTGGCCAAAAATCACTCGCCCAAGCTCCATCTAGAGGAGTTTCAATATGTTTTGCCGCATCAAATCTAAAGCCGTCAACTCCAGCATCAACATATTCTTTTAATAAATCAAGAACTCTTTGTTGAACAATTTCTGATTCAGTTTGAAGATCCGGAAAGCCTCCCAAAGCGCCTCTAGTTACTGAAACTATTGAAGAATCTGAAGCGTAGCCATTACCAGTTCTTATTAATCCTAAATCATAAATATCTACTTCATAATCTCTAACATCAGGATTCAGCGAGTCGTTATCTCCTCCTGCTAAATGATTAGCTACAACATCTACAATAATTTTTATTCCATATGCATCTGCAGCAGTAGTTAAGGATATTAAATCGTCTTTTGTTCCTAAAGAGTGATTCTCAGTAGCTATAGAAAAACCTAGTGGTTGATATAACTTCCACCATTGCGATGACCAAACCCCGATTCCAAAAAAGTCTTTTTGAGGTTGCAACGGTGAAATTTGAATTGTTGAAAAACCAGCTATCGCTATTTCTTCTAACTGACTTTCTATTGTCGACATGGACCAGTTCCATGCATGTAATATCGTACCATCTTGAACATTGTTTGTCAGATAACCGCTTTCTACGGTTGGATCTTGTGGAAGTAATTCAATATTTTCTTCTGTGGTAATTTGGGTAGTTTGATTTGTTGTTTGATCTGTGGTTGCCTTCCCACAGGCAAAAATAGTTACAGACATCAAACCAATTAAAATTACTTGGAAAATTTTCTTAATCATAATAGTCTCCTTAAGATATGTTTTTCATATTTATTTTATCACAATATGAAACCTAATAGAAACAATAGGATTTTTAAAACTGGTTTCATATTTTATTTATTGAAAATAAAAAAACTGCCATCAAATGGCAGTTTAAATTTATTAGATTGCTTCGTATTTTAAGTCAAACGCTTGGCATACACCTAGGCAAGTACATTTACCATTATAAGTATTAATACCATATTTTAAAGGTTTAGAAGTTTTCATCGCTTCTTCTAATCCTTTGTCAGCTATTAAAAGTCCATACTTTAGAGTAGAGTTATTCAATGCTACGGTTGAAGTTTGAGGAACTGCTCCAGGCATATTAGCTACACAGTAATGTACTATACCATCAACTACAAATGTAGGTTTGTCATGGTAAGTAGCCTTTGAAACTTCAGTTGAACCACCTTGGTCAATTGCGATATCGACGATAACACTACCTGGTCTCATGTTTTTGTAATATTCTCTCTTGATTAGTTTTGGTGCTTTTGCTCCAGGAAGTAAAACACCACTAATGATTAAATCTGCATTTTTACATGCTTCTTCAATATTGTGTGAGTTACTATAAAGAGTAGTGATTCTATTACCATAAATATCATCCAAATAAGTTAACTTATCAATATTGATATCTAATACTGTAACGTTGGCCCCTAAACCAACAGCCATTTTTAGAGCGCTTTCGCCAACTACACCAGCACCAATAATAGCTACATTAGCACGTTTTGTTCCAGGAACACCAGAGATTAGAATCCCAGATCCACCCATAACTTTTTCTAAATGTTTTGCGCCTTCGATAACACCTAATCTACCGGCAACTGAACTCATCGGTTTTAAACATGGCAATGATCCGTCTTCTAAAATTATGGTTTCATAAGCCACTGCTTTTACCTTTTTCGCTAATAAAGCATCAGTTAATGCTTGATCAGCTGCTAAATGTAAATAAGTATAAAGAACTAGTCCTTCACGGAAGTATTGATACTCATCAGCTAATGGTTCTTTTACCTTTACAATCATGTCTGATTTTTCCCAAACTTCTTTAGCTGTTTGTAAGATTTGTGCCCCTACTTTAACATACTCTTCATCCGGAAAACCAGAGTTTAATCCAGCGTTAGTTTCAATGTATACCTTATGTCCATGTCTAACATATTCGTTGACACTTCCAGGTGTCAAACCAACGCGAAATTCAAGTTTTTTTATTTCTTTTACACATCCAATATTCATTCTTTCACCTCACTAAGTATATTTTATCACAAGCGCAAGCGTTTTCATAAACTTTTTTAAGAATTTTTTTATGTCTTTAAAGAGCAAAAGAAAAAAGGCTAAAATTAGCCTTTTATATCTTGTTATTTACAAGCGATATGGTAGATATTTTCCGCATCTTCCATCGTCAAACTTTTAAAGTTTCCAACTCTTTCGCCAACATTAATTCTTAACTTTTCAACTAACTTAGGAATGTCTTCTCCGTTTGCGCCAATTTCTTTAAAACTAGTTGGCATGCCAATCTCTTTAAAGAAAGATTCAAGCGCATTGATTCCTGCAGTAGCTACTTTTATTGGTTTGTGTTTATTATCTTTTATACCAAATACTTTAATTGCAAAACGTCGATATCTTTGAATGTCTTCCATGATAGTATAGCGCATATAAGCAGGGAACATTACTGCAAGTCCTGCACCATGAGTTACATCATAAAGAGCACTTAATTCATGTTCTAATCTATGAGTTGCCCAATCGCTAATTCTTCCTACTCCTAAAAAGCCATTGTGAGCAATAGTGCTTGCCCAACAAATTGTAGCTCTTGCTTCATAGTTTGTTGGTTCTTTCATAACTACTCTAGCAGCTTCTATAATTGATACTAGAGTCCCTTCAGCTAGTCTATCAACCAAAATAACATTTTTTGACTTAGTTAAATATCTTTCTAAAATGTGGCTCATCATATCAATAATACCAGCAGCTGTTTGATAGGCTGGTAAAGTATATGTTAATTCGGGATTAATTATCGCAAAAGTTGGACGATAGATTTCGCAGTTTAATCCTCTTTTTAACATCCCGTCCGTTTTGGTTATAACTGATGAATTTGACCCTTCACTACCAGCGGCTGGAATTGTTAAGATAACTCCTACTTTAAGTGCTTCAGTTATTTCTTGTTTTTTATCCCAAAAATCCCAAAAATCACCATCATATAGTGCACCCGCAGCGATAGCTTTGGCAGAGTCAATAACGGATCCTCCACCTACTGCTAAGATAAAATCAACTTTTTCTTTTTTACATAAGTCAATACCTTCATAAACTAATGTATCTCTAGGGTTTGGTACTACTCCGCCTAACTCAATATAATCTATACTTTGTGCTGCAATTGATTCTACAACTCGATCAAATAGACCAGATCTTTTAATCGATCCTGTTCCATAATGAATTAATACTTTTTTAGCGTTATAAGATTTTAATAAATCCCCAACTTGGTTTTCTGTTTCTTTCCCAAACACAAATTTAGTCGGGCTATTGAAAACAAAATTATCCATGTCATCACCTCTTCTTTCTAATTATATCATAAAAACTTTAAAAAAAAGAATAGCAAAATGACACACCTTGATAAAAAGCTTCAATAATAAATTTTAAGTTTGTACTTTTATACTACCGTGATATAATATTATTCAAGAGGAGGCTTTTATATGAAAGATCTCGAATGGATAAAAACTGGTTTTATCGCCCATAGAGGTTTTCACTCATTAGACAAATCAATACCTGAGAATTCATTGTTAGCCTTTAAAAAAGCTATTGATTATGGTTACGCAATTGAGTTAGACATCCATGTATTAAAAGATGGAAATGTAGTGGTTTTTCATGATGATAATCTCGATAGAATTTGCAAGAAAGACTTAAAGTTAAGCGAAGTAACTTACGAACAAATAAAAAAATTGCACTTACTTAACACAAACGAAAAAATTCCGCTTCTATCAGATGTTTTGGCCTTAGTAGAAGGAAAAGTTCCGCTTTTAATTGAATTCAAACCTAAGGGTGACTACACTAGATTATGTGAAGAAGCAATGGTTATCCTCAAAGGCTATACGGGAAAATATGCAATTCAATCCTTTAATCCTAAAATTGTCAATTGGTTCAAAAAAAACTACCCTGATATTATAAGAGGTCAGTTAGCGGAATACTTTACTGACGATGAAACAATATCTAAAACTACAAAGTTTATTCTTAAAAGAATGCTGCTGAATCCACTAACAAAACCTGACTTCATAAATTATGGTTTAAAAGATTTACCAAACAAATTTGCACGTAAAGCTTATAGTAAAGGTTTAATTGTTTTAGGTTATACAGCAAGAAACAAACTAGAATTTGATATGGTTAAAAAATATTATCACAACGCTGTTTTCGAATTCTTCCGACCAGATGAAAAAAAATAACGCCCTTCCTTTTAAAAGAAAGAGCGTTTTTTAATGATTTAATTAATCCATATCTACATCAAAGTTTTCGATTACGGAAGCTTTTTTTATTATTTTTGCATCACCGTGTTTTACAAAGAACATCGTGATAAATGCAAGTCCTACGAAAATTGCGGCGTATGGGAATAAGGCTTTTCTACCTAAAGCATCCATTAAAATACCAGATAATATTGGTGTCAATATTTGAGCAGCCATTGAGAAAGTATAATAGTATCCAGTATACTTACCAACATTAGATCCTTTAGCCAACTCCACAACCATCGGATAAGAGTTAACATTAATAGTTGCCCAACCAATTCCGGTTAGTCCAAAGATTACATACATTATAAACGCTGTGTCTGGTGTAAGAAAATACACCGAACCAAAACATAAAGTAAGAAGAACGATACCAATTAAAATCGTTTTTCTTCTACCAATTTTAGTGGCAATAATACCGATTGGAACGAAGGCAATTAGTGCTGCACCTTGAGCAATTAATAAAGGCAATGAAAATCCCATTTCCAAAACTTTAGGTGCGTAGTCGGACAACTTAGTTGTTACTGCATTGTATCCAATAAACCATAAAAATACCGATGATAAAATCAAAATTAAAGCTCTTTTCTTTTCTTTTGATAATTCCTGTACGCTTTCATGTTCTAATTCGGCTTCTAAATCTTCATTTTCTAATCCGTATTTAATATCTTCAGCTTCTTTTTCTTTAACTAATTTAGGTTCTTTGACTTTCCATAGGAATATTCCAAGAAGAATTAGCATAATAATACCAACCGTAATAAAGGCAGGAGCATAATTAACATACGATAAGTTATCTAAACTAAAAATAGTAAGAATTACAATTGCGCCTATTCCGCCAAATGTTCCCATTAAATTAATAACTGCATTTGCTTTGGAACGCAATGGTTTTATTGTTACATCAGGCATTAAAGCCACAGCAGGAGATCTAAATGTTGCCATTGATAGAAGGGCAATAAATAGTGTTATCGAGAAGATAATAAAAGTTCCTGGAGATGTGGATGTTTCAACCCAAGCTTTTTGATTCAAATGAAG
>PGXI01000128.1 GCA_002839125.1 Tenericutes bacterium HGW-Tenericutes-5 | reverse complement strand
GTTAAGCTGTAATCTTTTCTAGCGATTAAATAGATTTTAGTATCTTTGGCTAGATAATTATTTTTGATTAATGTATTAATCGCTGGTAACAGCTTTTTATACATTAAGTTTCCGGTTGAGCCAAAGATAGTGATAATTTTTTTCATTATTTCTTATACACCTTATGTCTACCGAATTCATAGCGCATTGCGGCTACTATTTTTTCTGAGAAGTGTTCATCATCGCGTGATTTATATCTTGCGAAAAGACTATTTGCGATTACCGGGATAGAAGCTTTATATTTAAGTGCGGCTTCAATTGTCCATTGGCCTTCACCTGAGTCATCAACTCTACCGAGTATATTAGCTAGTTTTTCGTCTTTTTGGAAAGCAGAATAAGCTGTATCCATTAATAATCCTTGGATGATTGATCCATGAGCCCAAACCTTTGACACTTCTTTATAATCAAGATCAAAATCAGACTTTTCTAATAATTCAAAACCTTCACCAATAGCTTGCATCATACCGTATTCAATGCCGTTATGAACCATTTTTACAAAATGACCGCTTCCTGGTTTACCCATATAACCATAACCATCTTTAGTAGCTAAGTCTTTGAATACCCATTCGATTGATTTTACAACCGCCTCTTCACCACCAACCATTAAAGATGCGCCATGTCTTGCGCCATCAGTGCCACCGCTGGTACCGCAATCAATAAAGTTAATTGATTTTGCTTTCAGTTCAGAATATCTTCTTAAGGTATCGTTGTAGTTAGAGTTTCCACCGTCGATTAAGATGTCATCCTTATCAAGATAATTAGTTAATTCAAGTATTACGTTATCGGTTATTTCTCCAGCAGGAACCATTAACCATAAGATTCGTGGTCTAGCTAAAGATTCTACTAAGTCTTTTAATGTGTCATGAAGTTTAATTTGATTGTTTTGTTTAACTTCTTCTGAAATCGATTTGTCATAGGCATGAACGATTGTATTATGATCAAGCATATTGAGCGCTAGATTGTAACCCATTCTTCCTAATCCGATTAATCCTACTTTTTTCATAAATTTATACCTCCTACTTTATCAAATCTATTATAACACTTAATTGTAACTGAAGAAGATAGGTTGCACTAAAATGTTGAAGAATTTAGTGTGGTGATATTGACTATTTGTTGGAAGCAGATATAATTTGAGTTATGTGAGAAAGATTTTGCTTAGAGTTTAATTTAAGTAGAATCTTTCTGTTTTTTTAAGATGTGTTATGAAGTATAAGAAAGGAAGATTTTATGAAAAAATTACTTTTGATAGTTTTTTGTTTTTTTTCAATAAGTTTGTTTGGTTGTGAAAAGAATACTACGATTCAAGAAACAAATTATACCCTTACATCAACCCAAGGCTTAGAAACAACTACTGATGTTTCTTCAACAGAAGAAATAGAGTTTACATCTAATGATTATTGTAATTGCGGTTATTATCAACAAAGACCTTTTGAAATTAGTCTTTCATTAAATCAAATCCTTGAAGAACTAGTTTCAAGAGGGTATGAAATTACTGATTACACAGAGGATTACTATGCATATTTTCCTGAAGATTTATTAGCAATTGAAGCTAGAGATAGCGATTGGTATAGTATGGTTGTAAAGTATGAAAGCATTCTTACAGCGTATTATCAAACTGAGTACGGTGAACTTTCAATTGATATCTATCAAATGGAGTCAAGTCAGATGGCAAGTGATTTAGCGCATGCATACTTTGAAACTGGAAATTGTGTTAGTGCGGTGGTTATTTATTCAGGAGACGTTATTGTAAAGTTATTCTGGTATTATGAAAGTTTAATGAATGAATGGGGAATTAACCCTGTTTGTTAGGAGGGTTATAAAGCTTTTAGAAACACTAAAAATAGAGAATATATGGTTAAAGACGTGTGATTGTAAAGAAAATTGTTATTTTTATGTAAATTTCTCACTTTTTTTGTGTTAATTATAGATTTTTATTTTTTTTAATCTATAATAATTATAAACGGAGGGTGAGTCATGGATATCATAAAATTATTGGGCGAATTATATGAACCGGCTTATATGGTTGATGAAGACAGGAGAATTGTTTATTGGAATAAACAAGCAGAGATTGTTACTGGGTATAAAGCTGAAGAAATTATTGGAAGACATTGTTATGACAATATCTTAAGACATGTATCTACAACTGGGCAAAGATTGTGTCATGAAGGTTGTCCTTTACAAGATAGTATTAAAACTAAGAAGGTTAATGAAGCGCAAGTGTTTTTGCATCATAAGCGAGGGTTTAGAGTTCCAGTCAGAGTTAGAACAATACCTTTTTTTGATGAAGTTGATAAAAAACACAAAGCGATTGAAGTCTTTACAGATTATAGAGATGAGAGAAGTCTTTATTTAGAGAATAAAGAATTGCAAGAGAAAGTTATAACAGATAGCTTAACTGGCATTTATAATCGTGAGTTTATTGATTATCAGATTGATACTTGTATTCATGAGTTTAATACATTTAATATTTCCTTTGGCGTACTATTTATCGACATAGATCATTTTAAGAAAGTAAATGATACTTTTGGTCATGATATTGGGGATAAGGTCTTAGTAGCTGTTACACAGACTATTAAGGTAAATATCCGGATGGAAGACTTTGTTGGTCGATATGGCGGTGA
>PGXI01000127.1 GCA_002839125.1 Tenericutes bacterium HGW-Tenericutes-5 | reverse complement strand
AATGGCTTAATTTTTAACATGTTAGCCATGAAACCAGCAGCATTTGATAATCGTCCATTTTTAATTAAAAACTTTAAATCATTAACTGCAAAATAGATTTTATTATTATCTCTAATAAACTCTAAATCCTTTATAATTTCATCAATTGATTTACCAGCAACATATCCTTCATGGGCTTTAAAAACCATCTTGCTTTCAATATATCCCACTGATTTTGAATCAAAGACTCTTACATCAACGCCTTCAACCATTCTTGACGCCATAACGGCATTATCATAGATACCGCTCATTTTAGACGAAATTGTTATAAAAAGAATTGTATCGCAACCTTGATCACGTAATTTTTCATAAGCTTCTAGCATTGTCCCAGTTGATGCCATTGAAGTTCTAGGCACTATATTTGGGTTTTTATCCAACATTTCATAAAACTCAGGAGCTGTTAATTCTTCATAATCAATGTATTCTTTATCACCCATAATAACCATCGATCTAATTACTTTTACATCAAAATCAAAATCTAAATAATCGATTGATGAGTTTGTACATACCATTAAACCTAACTTTTTCATATTTTTATCCCCCTTAATAATCCTACTTAATTATAATCTATCTAGCAGAAAAGTCAATAAGAGGGACAGAATTATGCTATCTTCTGCTTTTTCTAGATACAGAAATGAAAATTCGTTTTCCTTTAAGTTTTTTTGATTTACAGTTATTAAGAATAACTGGTCCATAGCTTTTATCAACGCTGAAGAAAGAAAATGTTGACATGATTGCTATATCTTGTATTTCTTTAGCGGTTATCTTAACGTTTGAAGTCACAAAATCTAAAACGTCAGAAACTGTTAGATTATCTTCTTTACCAATATTGATATGGAAACGTACTTGAGAGTCTTTACTTCTTGACGTATCTTGAGTATTAAATGTTTCGTTGATATCATCGGTTGTATTGTGATTTACTTCAAGCGCATTCAACTTCTTAATTAGCGCTGCGATTATTTCATCTTCTTTAAGGTTATCGCTAATTAATTGATTTAAGATTAAATATTCTTTCTCTAAAGATTCGTTGTTGATGATTTCTTTGATTTCTTCCACAAACTTCGAACTCTTAACATCTAAAACTTTATCGTAAGTAGGAATATTTCTCTTCTTAATTTTCGAGTTTGATAATCGTTCAATTTCGGCTATTTTTCTTACTTCACCTTTTGATACTAAAGTAAATGAATAACCGATGTTGCCAATTCTTCCAGTTCTACCGATTCTATGGATATAATATTCAGCTTTTTCAGGAACATCATAATTGAAAACTGCTTCAACTTTTTTGATATCCAAGCCTCTAGCTGCGACATCAGTCGCTACTAAAACTTCGATAACACCATTATGAAACTTATTCAAAACATCAAGTCTTGTTGTTTGAGGTAAGTCACCATGAATCTTGTCACAATTAATCTTTCTATCGATTAGTTCTTCAGTAACTTTGTCAACTTGAGCTTTGGTATTACAAAAGATTAACGCCAAAGTAGGACGATAGATATTAAGCAAACGATAAATTGCTTCTGTCTTATTTTCTTTTTTAACTTTATAATAATATTGTGATATATCTTGATTAGTTAAATCTTCACCAACTGAAGATACCACCTCAGGACTTACTAAATACTTTCTCGCTAAATCAACAATTCTTTTAGGCATTGTCGCTGAGAACATTAAAGTTTGTCTAGTTGCTGGAGTGTACTCAAATATCGTTTCGATATCTTCAACGAATCCCATCTTTAACATTTCATCTGCTTCATCTAAGACTAAATATTTAATCTTAGAAAAATCCAATGTTTTTCTTCTTAAGTGATCAATGATTCTTCCTGGTGTACCAATTATGATTTGCGGTTTCTTTTTAAGTTGAGCAAATTGCTTGGTGATAATTTCTCCACCATAGACATTTACAATTCTACAGTTGTCGATATACTTTGATATATTAGTAAGTTCTTGCTTGATCTGTACAGACAATTCTCTTGTCGGAGTCATAATCAAAGCTTGAATTTCGTTGCTTGTAAAATCAATCATTTCTAACAAAGGAATACCAAAAGCTGCTGTTTTCCCTGTTCCAGTATGGGAGTTACCAATTACATCCTTACCCATTAATAATAAAGGAATTGTTTTTTCTTGTATTGGTGTTAAATTAACAAATCCCATTTCAGTTATTGCTTGTTGAATCTCATTTTTTATTTTCATTCTTTCCTCTTTATCTAAAAAAAATCAACTATTTAGTTGATTTTTTAAGTCTCTAAATCTATTATTTTAATTCCGTTTTCTTTAAAGTATCTTGCACTGATACCTTGACCTCTAATTCGCTTGCCGGTGAAACTACCATCATAGATATTTTTATATCCACAAGACGGTGAACCATCTTTAAGTATTACATATTCGCAATTTTGCTTCTTCATTTCTAATAGTGCTTTTCTTGCACCAAGATGAAAATTCTCAGTAACGTCTATTCCTACTTTATTTATAACAGACCCGTTTTGCTGGATTTCGCTTTCAATCCTTGGAGTTGTTAATCCGCCTAATTCTTCAGGACAGATTAAGATAACTTCTTTTCCTTGCAGATAATCCATAACTCTATTGTTAAGATTATTCTTACCATTGTACTTACAGTTTACTCCAATTAAACAAGCGCTGACAGCGATT
>PGXI01000126.1 GCA_002839125.1 Tenericutes bacterium HGW-Tenericutes-5 | reverse complement strand
GATCTTTTTCTTGTAGTCGTTGAGAATATAGGTGTATAGAGCAAGCTTGTCGTTGAAGTAGATGTAGAAAGTTCCTGCCGCGACGCCCGCTTCGGCGATGATATCATTCACCGAAGTGGCTTGGAATCCCTTGCTGCTGAAAAGCTTCTTGCCACAGGCTATGATGTGGTCGAAGGTTTTGTGGCCGTGCTTCGTTTTCGGTATCCGCCAGGGTGTAGTAGTCATATGCAAGCTCCTTCTGGTTATGGTAACGCACCCATGTGCATGTTGTAAACCTGAGGAAAGGTTCATTTTTAAAAATAATGAATTTAATACTGAATACAGATTTTTTCGATTCTTATTGACAACCCGTTATGCCCGTGTTCATAATATGAATAAACGTTCATATTGAGCAATCAATCCTGAATCGTGAAAATAAATTCGGTATGCGGACAGAAACAGCTGGTGGCATCGCCGGTGATGGAAAGTGAAAGGGGCAAGCAACATGAATAGGGTTTTCATCGTCTGTGGTAAGCGGACCGCGGTTGGTTCGTATCTCGGGGCGCTTAAGAATGTGCATCCAGCGGAGCTGGGAGCCCAAGTCGTGCGCTCGATTCTTGAAACGGTGAATATCCCAGCCGATCGCTTGGACGAAGTCATCGTGGGCAATATCCTCCCAGCGGGACAGGGGCAGGGGGTTGGACGGCAGGTGGCGCTGAAGGCAGGCATACCGCAGTCGGTTCCAGCATATTCCCTGAACATGGCCTGTGGTAGCGGGATGAAAGCAGTCATGACTGCCTACGCCAATATCAAGGCCGGCTTCCATCACCTGGTGATGGCCGGCGGTACCGAATCCATGAGCACCGCGCCATACCTCATCCCCTATAAAGCCCGTGAAGGCTTCAAGATGGGCGATTTCACCACCGTGGACCACATGATTTTCGACGCGCTCACCGACAGTTTCTCAGGAGTCCATATGGGCATCACCGCTGAGAATATTGCTCAAAAACATGCAATCACTCGCCAAGCGCAGGATGAATTCGCCCTGTATTCCCAAAAGAAGGCCATCGCGGCGGTAGATGGTGGTCAATTTGCCAATGAAATCGTCCCCATCACCATCAAGGTTAAGAAGGATGTGCTGGTTTTCGCCCAGGACGAGTATCCAAACCGCACTACGAACGCCGACAAGCTCAAAGCGCTGCGACCAGCTTTCAAGCCCGATGGCTCGGTCACCGCCGGCAATGCTTCGGGCATAAACGATGGCGCTAGCTTCACCTTGGTGGCGAGCGAACAGGCGTTGGCCGAATTCAAGCTAACCCCAATGGCAGAAGTCATCGGAATCGGTCAGGGCGGGGTGGACCCCCAGTACATGGGTCTTGGACCTGTACCGGCTATCGCCCACGCGCTCGAGATGGCTGGATTACGGTTGCAGGATATCGACCTCATCGAATTGAACGAAGCCTTCGCGGCGCAAAGCCTCGGGGTGGTGCGTGAGCTTTCGGTGGAGCATTGCATGGCTGAACAGGAAATCCTGGATCGTACGAACCTCAACGGCGGGGCGATCGCGCTCGGGCATCCGGTGGGAGCCAGCGGCAACCGCATTCTGGTCACCTTGCTGCACGCCATGGCGAAACGGAACGCCACCTATGGATTGGCCTCGCTGTGTATCGGCGGAGGCATGGGAACGGCAGTCATCATCAAAAGGACAGAGGAGCAATAGCATGAAACTAGCAGGAAAGATCGCCATCGTCACTGGCGGAGCGAAGGGCATCGGTGGCGAGATAGCGAAGATATTCGCGGCCGAAGGCGCCCATGTGATTGTAGCGGACATGATCGGACTCACCTATGAGGCCACCGAGGTGGAATCGTACATCATCAACCTCACCGATAGCGCGCAATGCCAGAAATTGTTCGAATATGCGAAAGAGAAGTTCGGCCATATCGACATTCTCGTAAACAACGCGGGTATCACACGCGATGCCATGACCCGCAAGATGACCGAGGAGATGTGGGACCAGGTTATCGATGTGAATCTCAAGGCTGTGTTCAATCTCACTCGTTTCGTGGGACCTTTCATGGAAGACAATCGTGGTGGCAGCATCATCAACATCTCGTCCATCGTGGGCGAATACGGCAATATCGGCCAGGCCAACTATTCGGCTACCAAAGCTGCGCTCATCGGGCTTTCCAAGACCTGGGCTAAGGAATTCGCCCGCAAGGGTGCCAACGTGCGGGTGAACGCGATTGCTCCGGGCTATGTGCTCACCGACATCCTTAAGACCGTTCCCCAGGAACTGCTGGACAAATTCGCCAGCCTCACCATGCTTGGCAGACTTGGCCAGCCTGAAGAAATCGCCAAGGCGGCTCTCTTTCTGGCCAGCGACGATTCGTCCTATATCACCGGTCACGTTCTGGATGTGAACGGCGGCATGCGCTTGTAAAGAAGAGGGAGTCAACGTGGAAAAAACGAGCGTCGGCATCGTCGGCACAGGTATCTATATTCCTCAGGGACGCATGACCGCTGCCCAGATCAGCGCGGCGACCAAGGGTGTCTGGAGCCCGGAAGCTGTGGAAGCCAAACTTGGTATACGGCAGAAGCCCGTCCCGGGCGATGGTGATGGCACCCAGGAGATGGGGGCGCTCGCCGCTTTGGACTGTCTGGCCAACACCGGGGTGGACCCCAAAGAGATCGATGTCATCCTCTGCATTGGCGAGGAATGGAAGGAATA
>PGXI01000125.1 GCA_002839125.1 Tenericutes bacterium HGW-Tenericutes-5 | reverse complement strand
TCTAAATAACGTTAAGAAAATCAGTGAGAAAACCGAAATTACAGCTCCAATTATATAAGCACCCATTCCAAATGCTAAACCGATCATTGCGGCCAGCCAAAGTGTTGCGGCAGTTGTTAATCCATAAATACCATTGCTGGTTTTCAGAATTGTTCCAGCGCCTAAGAACCCTACACCGGTAACTACTTGAGCAATAACTCTTTGTCTTTGAATTTGAATTTCTATATAATATCCTACATTTTCATATAGCGCTTGTGTAGTCGCAATTGCATCATAGTAAAGAGCATCTTGTAAAATTGCAATTCCTGCGGCTCCGAAAGCAACCATTAAATGGGTTGTCACACCGGCAATCTTATGGCGCATCTGTCTTTCCAAACCGATAATTCCAACAAAAACTGCGGTTAGCAACATTCTAGTCATTATTTCAACGATTCCAGGACCATTATCTAAAAAATTAGTTATAAATGATAAAAACATTAAACTCACTCCTTTAGCAAGTATTTTCTTTTGTGTGATTTATTATTATATCACTAAGATATGGTTTTATCAACTTGATTTTGATTTTCTTTCTTTTTCACTTGGATTGACATGAATCATACAATGAATAACGTCGGATATCCTATCTTCAATATCATCATGGATAGTTTCAGCTATCCGATGCGCTTCCTCAAGCGAGAGATTTTTGTCCAAAGAAACTTCTAAATCAACATAGTATTTTACACCAAACATCCTAGTTTTAATCTCATCAATTTTGATGACATTTTTGTTTTCTAAGACAATTTTTCTGATTCTATTTACCTGCTCATTATCCGCAGATTCATCTACAACTTGAGACACTCCGGTTTTGATTATTAAAAAACCTAATTTAAGAATAAAGAAAACAATAAACAGTGAAGCTAAAGGATCTAAGAATCCCCATCCAAAAATCGCCCCTAAAATACCCACTAAAGCGCCAAGGCTTGTTAGGGTATCAGATCTATGGTCCCAAGCTTGAGCCATCAAAGCTTGCGAACTAGCTTTTTTAGCATCTACTTTTGTTTTGCGGTATAAAAACTCCTTAACAATTAAAGTAATGCCAACAACAACGATTGTATACCAAGCTGGTACAACAATAACAAGATTATTGAAAATTACATCGTATAATTTAAACGCCGCATTCTTACCTACTTCGAAGGCCGTTACAATCAAGGCGAACCCTAAAAAGATTGAAATCATACTGTCAAACTTATCATGACCGTAAGGATGTGTTTCATCTCTTTCTTTTTTAGAAAATTTAGCTGAAACAAAAACAATTAAATTAGTTGCTATATCACTTATTGAATTAATAGCATCCGTAATCAAAACACTAGATTTACCAATGATTCCACCTAGTAATTTAATTATCGCTAAAAATGCATTAGCAAAGATTGTTAAAATAGTATTTTTCTTAATAATTTTTTCTTCGACTTTTTTCATGTTTTATCCTTAATTGAAAAGTGCGAGGTTTAAATCTCGCACTTAAATTCTTTATCTAATGTCTAATTCTAAGAATATCTGACGGCTATAGATTTCACTTAATTGATTTAGGATTGCTTCTAATTCAGCGGCATCACCATCAAAGAAATCAGGATTGCTATTAATGAAGTCACCTAATAATAATTCATCAGCTACTCCTACATTCAAATAACCAACAACATAAAGTGCATCATGAAGTTTTGAAGCGAATTCTTTGAAAGATGCATTAACTGAAGCCGGAATTGATGGTCTTACAAAACCATATTGTTCTTCTAAATTAACTGAACCAAATGATATAACACTAAAACGATATTGAGCATAAAGTTTTAATTGCTCGAAAGAAATGAATTCAGAATCATTTTCAATACCTTCTGTGAAGTTTGGTACATTTTCGTCATTGTAAGTCATTTCGAAAAGAGCGCTAGGCATTTCAAAGACACTACCTTTTTCTGCTTTTATTAAATGTAAGCCATAAGACGTTTCAAGTAATGAACTATCCATTAAGTAAGCTTCATCTAAGTTTTCTTCTAAGTTATATAATTGATACATTTCTATCAATCTCTCAACGAAAGCATCTTCGTATTTATTTCTAGTGGTTGAATAAGTTAAAGAACTTGATGTTGACAGATTTTCCGTTAAGATATAGAATCCATAGGCTTTAAATTCACCCCAAGTTTCGTCTGATCTTAAAGCTTGTTTATACTCTGTTACTAATGTTGTAAAAGTATTTTCACTATCTTCTAGATAGGTTCTAATTGCTAATTCAAAAGCTGTAAGTTTAGTATCATGAGCTAGCTTTTGTTCTTCATCTAGTTCTTCATAAAAATCACTATACTTGTCCGGTGCACCATCTTCATTTCGATCCATGTAAATTAATAAATGGTTTACTTTTAAACTGAAATAATTGTCATAATAAGGTTCCATCATTTCAATTAATGAGTTTAAAACATCATAATTGTCTTCTTTAATTAAATCAAAGATATATAAAGGTTGAAGCGTTGATTTGATGTAATAATTATTAATCATTTCTTCCATATTCTTAACGCCATAGGCAAGATATAAATATTCATCAAAAGTATAATATGAAGCATACATACTACCTTCAAATTGAGCTTTCATTGTTTCATAAGCATTGATATGTTCAACCATCTTAGCTGATTCATTTTTCTCATAATCATATTCACAAGTAGCTGTATCTAAGCAATAAACTGTTTCATAATGAGCGTTCATT
>PGXI01000124.1 GCA_002839125.1 Tenericutes bacterium HGW-Tenericutes-5 | reverse complement strand
GGAAAACATAAGAACGAATTTGCGAACCAAAAGCGTTAGCTTTATACTCGTTAAAGGATTCTAAATGGTTTTTATTTTTTTCCATTTCTAGATTATATAGTTTTCCTTTTAAGACTTTTAGTGCAATTTCCCGGTTTTGAATCTGTGAACGTTCATTTTGACATGAGACTACAATATTTGTCGGTATATGCGTAATTCTTACTGCAGAATCTGTTGTATTTACTCCTTGACCACCTTTACCGCTGGAGCGGAAGGTATCAATACGAAGGTCTTCTTCAGCTATTTCTATATCAATTGAATCGTCTAGTTCCGGTGTTACTGTAACTGATGCAAATGAAGTATGACGTCTGCTGGAAGAATCAAATGGTGAAATTCTTACCAAGCGATGAACACCTGACTCAGCCTTTAAGTATCCGTAAGCATATGACCCACTAATGAGAATTGTCGCTGATTTTAGCCCTGCTTCATCACCATCAATATAATCGAGAACTTTAACTTTAAAATCTTTTCTATCAGCATAACGCAAATACATTCTAAAAAGCATTTGCGCCCAATCTTGAGACTCGGTTCCGCCAGCACCAGGATGAAATTCGATAATGGCATTGAATTTATCATATTCTTCATTTAAAAGTATTTTTAGAGTTAACTCTTCATTAAGAGAATTAAATTCTTTAATTAGTTTTTTTGTATCTGCTTCATCAATTGTTTCGCCTTCTTCAGCTAAAGTAATCGTCAGTTCAATGGTTTCATAGATATCTTTTATTCGGTTGTAGCTTGAAATTAAGTTATTTGCGTCATTAATCTCTTGAATAATTGCTTGCGCTTTTTGGGTATCACTCCAAAAATCTGGAGCCATAGTAAATGTTTCCAGATTTTTTACATCATTAGTTCTTTGTGAGATATCGATGGTATTATTCAATTTTTTGTATTCCAATGACAGTTCGTAGAATTCCTTTTTTAATTCATCTAGAAGCATATAGGACTCCTAATTATCATTTCTGCCGTGGCAATGTTTATACTTCTTACCGCTACCGCATGGACAAGGATCGTTTCTACCGACTTTTTCAGTAACCGTTCTTGGTTTGCGTTTTACTTCA
Organism: Tenericutes bacterium HGW-Tenericutes-5; assembly: GCA_002839125.1. Lineage (GTDB taxonomy): Bacteria > Bacillota_I > Bacilli_A > Izemoplasmatales > Hujiaoplasmataceae > UBA2289. The sequence goes on along the minus strand of PGXI01000124.1, from coordinate 1,635 downwards.
GTGTCTTCTTTTCCTGAATAAGTACTTACCGGTTTAGCTACTTGAACTCTTTCAGTGTTTTGTCTTACTTGAGCTTTTAGAACGTATCTTGTAACATCGTTTTGAATATTTTGAACCATAGCTTCAAACATATTAAAACCAATTTCTTGAAACTCACGGAACGGGTTGATTTGTCCATAACTTTGTAATGTTACGGCTTGTCTGAGTTCACTCATCGAATCGATGTGTTGAACCCAATAGGTGTCTACAACTCTTAAAGTTATTGCCTTTAGGAAATCATTAAACGGTTTTTCACCAGCAAGAGTTTTCTTGTTTAAAACGTCTTTTTGATATGTATCTAAAACATAAGCTAATTTATCGGGCTCTGTTTTTAATACTTCTTTATCGATTGAATTGATTACAAAGTAATTGTTTAATGCTTGATATAAATCGTCTACGGAATTATGACTATTTACTACTCTTGTAAGGGCATCAACAATCATTGAATGAATTAGTTCTTCAATTGAATCGAGGAACAAAACGTCAGTTCTTTGGGTATAGATAATTTCTCTTTGTTTCCTCAACACTTCGTCATATTGAAGAATTGTTTTACGTCGATCAAAGTTGTTTCCTTCAATTTGAGTTTGCGCTCTTTGGACCATTTTTGAGAACATCTTGAAATCTAATGGAGATTCGGTACCGTCTTTACCTTGAGAAACGATATAAGTAATCATTGATTTAAAACGATCGCCACCAAAACGTCTTAATAAATCGTCGTCAGCGGATAAGAAAAAGCGTGAGTAACCAGGGTCACCTTGGCGTCCAGAACGTCCTCTTAACTGATTATCGATACGACGTGATTCATGTCTTTCTGTACCAATAACTGCTAGACCGCCTAACTCTTTAACACCTTCACCTAATTTAATGTCAGTACCTCTACCGGCCATGTTGGTTGCGATTGTTACTGCGTATTTTTGCCCAGCATTAGCGACAATTTCCGCTTCTCGTTCATGTTGCTTAGCATTTAAAACATTGTGTTTAACGCCGTTTTTCTTTAAAAGTGATGATAGAAGTTCAGAACTTTCAATCGATATTGTACCAACCAATTGTGGCTGGCCAAGTTTATATCTCTTAGTAATCTCTTCTGCTAGCGCTTTGTATTTAGCTTCCATAGTCGCGAAGATTAAATCATTATCATCAATTCTTACTACAGGCATGTTCGTTGGAATTTCAACAACAAACATGTTATAGATATTTCTAAATTCCTCTTCTTCGGTTTTAGCAGTACCGGTCATCCCAGAAAGCTTTGAGTACATTCTAAAGAAGTTTTGGAAAGTAATTGTAGCTAGAGTAGTTGTTTCTTTTTTAATTTCAACCGCTTCTTTAGCTTCTAGTGCTTGATGCAAACCTTCAGAGAATTGACGACCATGCATTAAACGTCCAGTAAAGGAATCAACGATGATTACTTTTCCATCTTGAACAACATAATCTACATCTCTAGACATAATATAATTAGCTCTTAAAGCATTATTGATATGATGTAATAATACAACGTTATTAACATCATAAAGATTATCTAAATTGAAATACTTTTCAGCCTTATGTATACCTTGTTCAGTTAAAGTGATTGACTTATCTTTAATATCAAGTTCAAAA
>PGXI01000123.1 GCA_002839125.1 Tenericutes bacterium HGW-Tenericutes-5 | reverse complement strand
AAAACCTGTCTTTTCTTTTTGCTTGATTTGCGTTATTATTAATATTAATTAAAGAAGGTAAAACGATGAAACCAAAAAACAAAAAAGAATTGATCGATAAGGCTAATTTTGAATTTGAAAGATTAATGAAATTGATCCAATCATTGCCAATGGAAGTGATTAATGCGGAAATGGAGTTTCAGGATCTATCCGGTCATTGGCAAAGAGATAAGAATGTTAGGGATGTAATTACTCATCTTTATGAATGGAATGGTCTACTTTATAATTGGATTACTAGTAATAAATCGGGTGAAAGAAGATCTTATTTGCCAAGTGAGTATAGTTGGAGTGATTATTCAGGATTAAATAATGAGTTTTGGAATAAACATCAAATGACTTCTCTCACTTTAGGATTAAAACTTTTTAGAAGAAGTCATAAAGAGATTATTGAATTGATAAACTGCTTAACAGAAGATGAATTATTTGATAAGAGTTATTATGCTTGGACTGAAAATGAAATGTTAGCTGAGTATGTTGATGAAACTACGGGTAATCATTATTTATGGGCTATTGATAAAATTGAAAAGCATTTATTTAATACTCTTAACAAAAAAAGACAGAATTGATTCTGTCTTTTGTTTTTTAAGATAGTTTTTGATATCCTCCGTAATAATCTCTAGCTAAGATATCGACGATATCGATGTTGAGAAAAACTTGAGATATTTCATTTACAAGTTCACTAATTATGATATCACTAAACATTTCGGGGTAAACTACTAAGCCGCAGTAATATGCATTAGCTAAGGCTATTTCAAGATTAGTTGAATAGAAGTTATAAGGCATTTGCAGATAAACGTTATTGTTTTTAAAAGCGGTTAAAGTTTCATAAAATTCAAAGTTCAAATCTCTATCTTGCATCAAAAGATCATAACCATTGGCATCGATGAAGATAATTTGAGGATCCCACTTTAAAAGCGTTTCTTTGTCAATAATTGCATGATTTTCAATCTGGTTTGTTTTAGCAAGATTAGTGATATTTACTAAAGCAAACATCTCATAATCTCCAGAAGTAGAAGTAATTTGTTGGTGTCCAGCTTTTGAGAGACTTCCGATATATGCTGTTTTTACTTCATCGATATTTTTTGTTCTTTGATAAAGATCTTCTTTAACTTGATTTAGGTAAGCTATTAATTCGTTTGCTCTAGTGGTATTACCGGTTACTTCACCAATTATTTGTAATGATTTTATCAATGCGTCGCTAAAGATTGTTCCTTCTGAAGTATCGTTTGTAATTACAACTACAGGAATATTTGTTGTTGTTGCAAGATTTTCAATAATATTTATTTCATAATGGCTGCTCATGATAATAACATCAGGATTAGCTAAAAGAATATTTTCAGCGTTAGGAGTAGCTTTTGGACCGCCTTCGCTGATTATTGGTAATGTATTAATAAATGATTGATAACTTTCGATGTAGGGTCTGCCTTTTGCTGTTTGTATGATTTCGAAGTTTTCAATCCCCACAATCTTGGTTATATCAGCTATATATGTATACAACCTTAATGAATTAGGACCAATGCACACAAATCTTTGGGGATTGTTTTTGATTGTTATTTCTCGGTTTAAAACGTCTGTTATAACAAATGTGTCTTGCGTAGTAACGTTGATTCTCCCACAGGAAATAAAAGTTGTTATTGAAATTAATGTTAAGATTGTTAATAGTAATTTTCGTTTCATATTATTCCTCATTTCTAGATAAATATTAACCTTTTTTGGTCATTTAATGAAATTGTTTCTGAACTTATATTAAAGACTTCTTTAATCAATTCTTTAGTAATGATTGATTCATCACCAATTGTAAAGATTTTTGAATCTTTTAAAACTAAAAACTTCGTACCTAGTTTTAAGGCAAGATTGATGTCATGCATAGTAATAATTAAAGTTTTCTGTTTGTTTATAGAAATTTGTTTTATGAAGTCGCAAACTTCAAGTTGATTTTTTATGTCTAAGTTAGCTGTTGGTTCATCAAGAAGAATTATCTCTGTATCTTGATTAATCGCAGTAGCAATAGCGACTTTTTGTCTTTCACCACCACTAAGCTTATTGGTGTTTTTTAAAGCTAAATGAGATAGTGATAACTCATCAATTGTTTTTTGTGTTTTGATAAAATCTTCTTTTGTTGCTTGATATTTAATATAAGGTTTTCTGCCTAAGAGAACCGCATCAAAAACAGTTTGGTCGAATAAAGCAATCGATTGCGGAACACAGGCGATTTTTTTAGCTATAGCGTTTTGTTTATAGGAATTAAGAACTTTTTTGTCTAATGATATTGAACCAATTTCTGGTTTAATGATTTGATTTATACATTTTATCAGTGTTGATTTTCCAACGCCATTATTTCCAAGAATTATTAGTCTTTCTCCTTTACTAACTTCAAAGTTGATTAAATCAAGTATTTTTTGACTACCATAAGAAAATGAAAGGTTATTAATTTCTAGCAGCATAATTTTTGCCTCCTTTGATTAGAATGTAAAGGAATAACGAAGCTCCGATAAATGAGGTGATTGCGCCAACTGGTAATACAATTGGTTGGACGATAGTTCTTGAAATGATATCTGCTAAAGTAAGAATTAAAGCTCCTATAATTGCTGAAGCGGGGATAAGCAGTTGATGATTTTTGCCAAATATTTTTTTGGCTATATGGGGACCAAGTAAACCGATGAAACTTATCATTCCTAAGAATGACACACAAAGTGAAGTTATTAGTGCAGCTAATAGAATTGAAATTAATCTAATTTTATTAACGGATACTCCTAAACTTTTGGCGAAATCTTCGTTTGTAGCCAGACTGTTGTAATCCCATGCTTTAGTTAAAAAGAAGA
>PGXI01000122.1 GCA_002839125.1 Tenericutes bacterium HGW-Tenericutes-5 | reverse complement strand
TATTGATTTAGGAACTGATGAAGAAAAATTTACAGTTCCTTATGTCGATGCCATTACAGGAGATTATACATTTACCTATGTTCAAAGAGTGTATGATGGAGACACCCAAATTGGTTATTTAGGCATTGACATGTCATTAATAAGTCTAGGAGAGATGATTGAAAACATTGATAAAGAAATAAATGGCGAAATTGCGGAAGTGTTGGTTTTTACAGATTACGAAGAAGATCCTAATTTAGCCTTTTATAGTAAGGATACATATCAAGAGTATTACATGAAATCTTTAGATGAGAGTCTGGCTATTGATACCGATAAAGGCTTCGCTGATAACGGAATTTATCAATTAGCACATAATTTTGAAGATGAAGATGTTGTATATATTGAATTATTTGGGACTAAGTATTTAGCTACATACACAAATCTTGATCAATATGGTTGGCAAGTTGTTATCTTAGTAGATAACACCAGAATCTTACCAATGGAATTTGTTTTTATAATTGTATTAGTTATAATTGGTATTTTAATTTATTTAACTTCACTTTTATTAAACAAAAGAATTAGAAGAATAATAGCTCCTATTCATACTATTTTGGAATCTCTTGAAGAGATTAAAAACGGTAATTATAGTATTCAAGTTAACCTGATAGAGAATAATGAAATTAAAGAAATTGGTGATTCAATCAATCTTATGTCAAAGGAGATTGATCGCCAAGTGAAACTAGTTTATGAAACATTTGCATTTGATGCCTTAACCGGATTAAAAAACATTAGCGCTGCTAAGTTAGATATTAACAAAAATGTCCTTTCCGGAAATAAAAAGTCGGCTATTTGCGTGTTTCAGGTTGAAAATATTAAAAATATCAATATAATAAAAGGACAGATAGTTGGTGATAACCTCTTAAAGGCTATCGCTTTAGAATTAAAAACAATTCTTAACAATAGTGAATATATTTATGCAAACGGTCACGATGAATTTATCTATATTATGACCAATGTAGCTTCACTGGAAATGGTTGAAAATAATGTAAGTAAGATTTTAGCTTATTTTAAAGAACCTTTAACAGTAAAAAGCATTAAACTAGAAGTCAATTTCTTTATCGGTATTTCAATATATCCGACTGATGGTAATGTGTTAGATGATTTGGTTAAAAAAGCTGATACAGCTCTTTATAAAGCTCGACAATCAGCAACCAAAAGATATTTATTCTATAATGAGAATATTGCTCGAGAGATTTCTTATAAAGCACAGATTTCCGAACAATTATCCAAAACTATTGAAAACAATGAATTATATTTAAAATATCAACCTCTAATTGACAACAAAAATGAACTATATGGATTTGAAGCTTTGGTAAGATGGAAATCACCAATTTTAGGGGAAATATCACCATCAGACTTTATTACTAATGCCGAAGAAAACTATATGATTGTACCAATTGGTAATTGGGTCTTAAGAGAAGCGTGCAAGATGCAAGTTAGACTTAAAGAGCAATTCAATAAAGAATTTACTATGAGCGTCAATATATCATCAATACAGTTGATGCAATATGACTTTGTGGATACTGTTAAATCAATAATTAAAGAAAGCGATATAAGTTCAGAGTATTTAACACTGGAATTAACCGAAAGTGTTTTCTTAGATTCAACAGTTTTAATTGATGAAAAAATAAAAGATTTAAAAGAACTAGGAATTAGATTTTCACTTGATGATTTCGGTACAGGCTATGCATCTTTGACTTACTTAAGACAGATAGCTTTTGACAATATTAAAATTGATAAGAGTTTTATTGACGGAATTTTCGGTACCGAAAATGATCACAAGATCGTCGGAACTATCGTTAACTTGGTGCATAACTTAGAAATGGTAGTTATAGCCGAAGGTGTTGAAACTAAAAAGCAGTATGAATACCTAAAACAAATTGGTACAGATATTTTCCAAGGATTTATGATATCCGAACCAATAACTGAAGAAGCGATTAAAGCTTTCATTACGATGTTTTATAAGATTTCTAAATCTAGAAGAATGGATGTACTTGCCAGTAAATATGTTTAAAGGGGTGGACTATGTTAGACTTACTATTTTTAACAGATCCAAGTTTAAGTTCTAAACCGTGGGAAATAGTGGTTGCGGCAGTTATCATTGTGATAACTGGTGTTTCCTTATTCTTTCTTTATCGCAATGTAATCTTTAATTTCAAAAAGAATAAATTGGAACGAAAGAGTTTGCAAGAAGATAACGGTAAGGAAGATAAAGATAATGAAGTTGTTAACGAATTTGTTTCCGCAAATCCGCTTTTAGCAGCTATCAATGAAGACATTAAAAAAATAAATGAAGGAGATTTGAGACTTTTCTTTGCGATAAATCTTGATAATTTCCGGTATATTGTCGATAGTTATGAACAAAAAGACGTCGATAAAATTATCGACGAGTTTGCTAAAAGATTAAAAAGGTATTGTGGTAAGAACTGTATTACTGGTCATTACGCTGAAGATGTTTTTATCTATTATCATAAAGGCGAAATCGATAATGAAAAAATTAATGATATTGGACAAGAATTATTAAATCTTTTTAAACAACCGACTAAACTTGGTAATCACGAGTTGACCGCTTCGATCGGTGTATGTTTATTCCCTTATGACGGTATTACCGCTGAGAATTTACTTAAAAACGCTGAAATTGCTGTTTATGTAGCGAAAAAAGAAGGTAAAAACCGTTTCACTATGTATTCGCAAAATCTGATTGAAAAAGAACAGTTTAACATTGATTATTATAAACAAATAAAAAAAGCTATTGAATATGATGAGTTCCTTCTTTATTATCAACCGATAGTTGATATTAGAACCGGTAAGATTATTGCTCTTGAGTCACTTCTAAGATGGAAACATCCAACAATGGGAATATTATCTCCTGGTAAATTCTTAAATGTAATGGATTTAACAGGCGATATTACTTGGTTCGGT
>PGXI01000121.1 GCA_002839125.1 Tenericutes bacterium HGW-Tenericutes-5 | reverse complement strand
GCTAGCATATTATTTTATTTTTAAGTTTAAAGACACCACTTTATATATTTTTCAGCTCATAGATATAATAGAATGGAGCAAAATATGTAATGTCGCATCCAATGCGACATTTTTTCAGTAATATTATGGTCTATCTTAAAATCTTTTCCATCTTTCTGCCTTTAGCAAGCTCATCAATGAGCTTATCTAAATATCTAATCTTTTCCATAAAATCTGGAGTTAAAATATAGAAAGCCTCGTGATCATCTTTAGCATATATTTTTAGTTCACTATTAAATTCAATACTCTCTGTTTCAATCTTGTTAAACCCGCTAAAAGGTCTAAAATTAAAGGGTTGTAGTAATAACAAATCGTACTTAAACGCTTTGTGAAAATCAAATTCATAAAAGCGACCATGAAAAACTGTAACGACTTTTGTCGATTTTCCTGACTTTCTAACATCTTCTTGTTTCACATCTGAGCATCTAAAATTTACTCCTTCAAAACTTCCGATAATTAAGTCTTCGCTATAATAACGATCTCTATTGAAAAGTAGATTTGAGTATACAACTTCCTTTTCTTTAAATCCATCATAAGGCTTATATTCACTATAAGGAAAATACTTTACTAATTCTTTTTCGAGATATTCTTTTTTAAAATTAATACTAATTTCTTTTATTTTCTTTGATTGATTTCCTGCATAAATTGCTCCACCCATGAAAGGAACCATTAACATAAAAGCACCTATTGGTCCTGCTGACATTCCAGCAGGTATAAATAGAATAAAAGCTAAAATTGATATAGTAAATCCTATTCTCATTTTTTTCTCATAAATTGCTTTTTCTTTATTAATCTTATCAAACATCTACTACCTCCTAATTATTAAAAAGAAAAAGCTATATAGCTTTAAAAAATTAATTTTTAACTATATAGCATCCTTTTCACTACTATTATTATATTTATTCATAATTTCTTCAAAACGAACTCCATTAATAAAATCAGTCATTAAGTTTACGACATCAATCATAACGTCATCTAGAATTTTCATCTCTGTTTTTGAAAAATCGCTTAACACATAATCTTTCATTTCTTTATTGTCTGATTTATCGATTCCAATTCTTAATCTATTAAAGTTCTCAGATCCTAAATGAGTTAATATCGATTTAATTCCATTATGTCCACCCGATCCACCTTTGTATCTTAATCTTAGTTTACTAAAAGGTAGGGCGACATCATCATATATTATTAAAACATCTTCTAAATCAATATTAAAATACTCAACCATCTTTAAAATCGCATAGCCGGAATTATTCATAAAGGTTTTTGGTTTTGCCAAAACACAATCATCAAACTCAAAAATCTCAGAATTAAATTTAACTGAATTTTTCGCTTTAAGTTTGTAAATTTGAGCAAACTTATCTATAGCAATAAAACCTATATTATGCTTGGAATTAGCATATTTTTTCCCTGGATTTCCTAATCCGACAATTAATTTTTTCATTATTTTTTTGACGGTGAAATTACTACATATCTATTTGGTTCCTCACCTTCAGATACGGTAGTAACATCTCTCCAATCTGACAGTTTAGTGTGAATGACTCTTCTTTCATAAGCATTCATTCTACTTAATTTTGTTGAAACTTTAGATTTAACTACTTCCATAGCGGTTTTTGTTGCTAGTATTTCTAATTGTTTTTTTCTTTGTTCTTTATAACCGCCAATATCAATTAAAACAACATAGTATTCATCTGTATAAAGATTGATATAGTTTTTAACTAAACTTTGAATAGCTTCTAGAGTCTTTCCATTTTTACCAATTAAAATTGGGTTTTCTTTAGCTTCAACAGAAAAAAGCACATGTCTATCTCCAGTTAATTTACCTTCGATAACCGCTTCAATTTCCATATTTTCTAATAATTTTTTTAAATATTCAATACCATCATTTATAACATTAAAATCAACAACTGCTTCAACAACATAAGATTTATTTAAACCTAATAAAGATTTCTTTTCTTCAATAATATTTAGTTCGATAAAATCTTTATTTACTCTTAATTCTTTTGCTGCATACATTAAAGTTTGATCATTTAATGCTTTTGCTTCAAATTGTATTCTTTTCATTAAAACTTAATCTCCCCTTATTGTTATATTCTTGACTGTAATTGGTCTTTTCTTTTCCCTACGTTTCTATGACTAATGTAACTTTGGAACAATTGATATCCAGTACCGATAATCCAATAGAAAGCAATACCTGCATTACCAATTGAAATGTAAGCCATCATAACAACCATAAAATACATCATGTATTTCATTGTTTTTTGCGTTTGTTGAGCTTTAGGATTTTGATATGTATTATGTTTTTGAGCGCTTTGAGTACGTTTTGTTGTTAACCATTGGCTCAAGAACATTAATCCCGCAACTATTAAAGCTAACGGTAAGTTTGGTAACCAGTTAGTATTTCCTAAATCAGTCCATAAAAATCTTGTATTAACGTCATCAAACATTCCTGTTAATGGGAATCTTTGAACAACTTGATACATAGCAATGAAGATTGGCATTTGTAACAATGGCATTAAACATCCAAAAAGGTTAATTTTATAACGTTTATAAATTTCCATTGTTTCCATTTGCATTCTTTGTTGTGATGCTTGATCTTTTTTATTACGATATTTCTCTTGAATTTTATTCAATTCCGGTTGAGCCATTTGCATTTTTAATGACATGTCATTTGTTTTTGCATAGATTGGCCAACCTAAGGTTCTAATTATTAATGTCATAAACAAAAGACCTAGCCAATAATAATTAGCACTTAATAATCCAAATAAATTACCTGCGTTATAAGTAAAATATCCGATTTGAAGAATTATCCATTCCCAAACACCATCTTTTTCACCTAACGGAGTTCTATAAGTTGATTCATATAAGCCTACAGATGTCTTTTCGGTTACTAAATCATTTTCTAAAACTATTGTAACTGTAGCTTGTTCATCAGTATCTTCCCAAACA